>CANGCO010000042.1 GCA_947452365.1 Caulobacteraceae bacterium | reverse complement strand
CTTAAGGGATCAAAGCGGGTCGGCAATGTGCCTGTCGCAAAAAATACGCCATAATCCAAGCCTAGCAGGATCGCAAAGCCAAGCGCCATGGCGCCAATGGCGGCGACATAGCGATTGATCGGCGCGTCACCGCGAATGGCCAATTGTTCGTGCAGGGCCTTTAAGGCGACTAAGAAAAACACTGTAAGGCCGACCAGATAGACCGGGGCAATACGAAATTGCGCGGCACTAAAGGGTTTGAGCGCCACCACCCAGAACCGCAGATCGGTGGTGAAAACATGGGCTGTAGCGGTAACTACGGCATAGCCAATCGCGACCGTCAGCAGCGAAATCAGGGCGCTAAGGCCCCAGCGATTGTCAAATTCCCCGGCCCTGCGCCGGTCAAACAGACCAAGGCCCAGTGTGATTGCGGTATTGATCAAGGCCCAGACTAGGACCTGATTGCTGATGGTTTGCGGCAACAGGCTTGAGGGCTTCATGAACATGGTTACGAGAATAAAGGCGGGGAAATAGGTGACGATCGGCACCAGGGCCATCAGCCAGAACCGCCGCCACCAGACCGTGTCGCGGACAGGGTGGGCGGCAATGGGCGTCCGGTTCAGGCCTGCAAACACCGGCAGGCGCAGCAAGACATCAAACACGCCGAGCAGCAGCAGTACAAACCCGGCCAAGCCAAGCCCGGTTCCGACCTCTTTCCAGATCCAGATCTGGTTATGGGCGGGCAGGGGTGTGCCGCCAGTCAGGGTCTTGGCAAACCAATCGAGACTATAGCCAATCGCCTCGGGGCTAATATGGTCGCCAGGATGGGTGGTGGCGGGCGTGGACAGCCGCCTCGCTGTGCCATTGGCAATCTGGCCATAGATCTGGCCCGGGACAATCACCTGCTCTGTGCCAAAAACGCTGCGCAGCTTTTCGCTGCTGGTCACGTCCTTGGCGCGGTCAACATGCCACATGATCTTGGAAAACTCGTCATATTGGCTGAAGACCAGACCCAGATTGCGCGGCCAGTTTGGGCTGCCCTCGGCGGCAAACGGCGCGCCGCTCGAGGAGCCTTCTAGGACAATCGCCTTATAGGCATCAGGCATGGCCGCGGCGGCCGCAAGCACGGTCCAGCCGCCCATGCTGTGGCCTTCCAGGCCAATATTGGCATTATCGACCATGGGTAGGCTACGCAGATAGGTCAGGCCCGCCGGGCCGCCAAAGCCCTGGGAAAAGGCCGCCCCGCCGCTATAGCCATGACCGGTCTGGTCCATGGCCAAGACGACATAGCCGCGTCGGGCAAATTCAATGGCAAACCCGTCCTGGGTTTCGCGGCTATTAATATAACCATGCACAGCCAATATGCCGGGGGCGGGCTTGTCGGGTGTCGCCGTCTTGGGCAGATAAAGAAGGCCGCTTAGGGTCACGCCATCGGCCCCGGCAAAGCGGACATCCTGCACGACAATACCGCCGCTGGTCTGGATACGGCTGGCCAGATAGCTCCCGCCAAGGATCAGGGCTAGGCCCGCCAATAACAGTGCCAAAGCTTTGCGCATTCGTGTCTTCCCCAAGACATTTAAGGCGGACCCTTGGGCCCGCCTTATTATTGTTTTTAGGCTGCGGTCTCGACCTTGAGCTGCTCGCGCAGATCACGCTTTAGGAACTTGCCACTGGCATTGCGCGGCAAGGGCTGGTCCATGAACCAGATATAACGCGGTGACTTGTGCTTGGCCATGAGCTCGGCGCAGTGGGTACGGATCTCGGCGGCGGTCAGGCTCGCCCCCGGCTTAAGCACCACAGCCACCCCGACCTCTTCGCCCAACCGGTCATCGGGCACACCAAACACGCAGCACTCGGCTACGGCGGGGATGCGGAAGATGCAGGTTTCGACCTCGGCGCAATAGACGTTTTCACCGCCGCGCAGCACCATGTCCTTCTTGCGATCGACAATATAGATGAAGCCATCCTGATCGATCCGGGCAATATCACCGGTTTGCAGCCAGCCATCGACGATGGAGCTGGCAGTCGCTTCGGGGCGATTAATATAGCCCTTGATCACGGGCGAGCCCTTGACCCACAGCTCACCGACCTGGTCGGTGCCCAAGGCATTGCCCGCATCATCGACGCATTTGGCTTCAAGCGTTGGCACGGCGCGGCCAGCACTGTCGGGCTTGCCGACAAAAAAGTCGCCGGAGACCGAGGTAATAATGCCGCTGGTCTCGGTCATGCCATAGCCAGTATTGGGCCGGGCGGTCTTGACCGTGCTGTCAATCTTGGCCACCAGATCGGGCTGAAGCTGGGCGCCGCCGCCGCCAAGGCTGGTCAGGCTGGACGTGTCATAGGCCTCAAACTCGGGGTGATTGATCAGTTCGCGCGACATGACCGGCACGCCGCTCATGGCTGTCACGCCCTCGCGGGCAATGATTTTCAAGGCCTCGCCAGCATCCCAGCGATACATCAGCACAATTGCGCCGCCGCCCGCTGTGGTCAGGTAAGCGCCGCAATTATTGGCCGTGACATGGAAAAGCGGCGTGGTCAGCAGCGAGACCGGGATCGGGGCCTCTTCGGGTGGGATTGGCGCAACACCGGTTGCGCGGTGCACGGCCAGCGCCTGAACCTGTCCGGCAAACACCATATTGAACAGGTTGGCGATACAGCTGCGATGGGTCAGCTGCGCGCCCTTGGGCATGCCGGTGGTGCCCGAGGTATAGAAGATACAGGCGTCGGTTTCGGGATCAATTTCCACCTGCGGTAGGCTGCCCGTGTGGCCGATCACATCCGCCCACTGGATGACGCCCGCCGGGGCATCGGGGCTGCGCACTGCAACAAGGGTCATGCCCTTGGCCATGTCGGGTTGCTCGGCCATTCGGGCCAGACGCTCAGCATCGGCAAACACGACTTTTGGCGCGGAATCTTGCAGCGCATAGGCCAGTTCTTCTGGCACCCACCAGGCATTGAGGCCGACCACGGCCACGCCAAGGCACAAGCACGCCCAATAGATCAGCATCCATTCGGGATAATTGCGCATGCCGATCGCCACCCGATCACCAATCTTGACGCCTTGCGCATCAAGCCAGGCTGCAATCGCGGCGACCTGAGCATGGGACTGGGTATAGCTCAGGCGTTCATCTTCATAGACCAGATAGGTACGGTCGGCAAAGGCAGCGGTCGACAGCCAAAACTCACGAATATTGGCCGGAGCATGCTTGAAACAGCGCAGGTTTTGCCCGCCAATCTGGTTTTCAACGATTTCGAACGGCGAGCCGGGGGCAATCATTTCTTCCCAGGCCTGGGTCAGCTCAGCGTAATGCATTCTTCCTCCGAAGGGTCCGGTCTAACGCCGGTTTAAACGTGTTTAGAGCGGCATCATGTCAGACGCTAAAGCCTTGCGCTACTAGGCTTTAGCCTTTGCCGTTGCGTCATCTCGGCGCTTTTGCGCCAGAAGCGCAATATCGGCCTGCCAAGACAGGCCAAGCGCCCTCAGCATGGCCTCGCGCTCGGGCCCAAGCTTGGGCGGATAGCCTGCGGCATTGCGTTTCTTGCCCCGCGCCCAATAGCCCAGCACGCGCATCAGATTGCGCGGCCGTTTTAGCCAAGCATCAGGGTGTTCGAGCATGTGAAAACCGCGCATGGCCTCGCGCAATAGGTTGGTATCAAACCGGATGGCTGGTGTGACCGCATCTTCCAAAAACGATTTGAGCATCCGCGACTTGAAGCCCGGCTTATAGTCTGGCGTCAGGGCCTGTTCGGCTCGGCGCATGGCACTGCGGTCTTGTTGCAGCATGGACTGGTAATAGGGCCCAACATCGTCAGTTAATCTTTGATCATAGGCCTGCACCCGGGTCGCAGGATCGTCTGACTGGCTTAAGACGTCGCGCAATAGATAGGCCTCGACGGCGGCAAAGGAACAGCCGCGGCCATAGAGCGGATTGGTGCGGATCAGACTGTCGCCAACCGCAAAAAAGCCCAGCACGGCGGGCTTGTGATCCCTGACCAAGCGTCGCCAGCGGCTGTGCAGATTGCCCATGCCAAACACCTTGCTGACGGCTTGCGCCTGATCGGGCATGGTCCAGACCTTGAGGCCGGGAATATTGGCGACCATGGCGTCCCAGATATCGGGCTGCACAATGGCCTTGCGCATTTCATATTCGATTTCAGGCGTGCACAGCGTGATCGAGAAACAGCCATTATCGGCGGGAAACACGCCAAATTTCAGATAGCCCAGATCGCCGGTGGCGGGGGGATTACCCTCGCGCGGTGGTTCGCTGCGGCCGGGCCTTAGCTTATAATGGCGGGTGAAATAGAGGATGCCTGCGGTCTCGCTCTCTTCACTGATCGGTGCGCCCTCGGCCACCAATTGCTCAATCGCCGAGCCGTTTTTGCCGCCGGTATCAATGATCAGATCTGCGCTTAGCTCTACGGGGCCGGTCTCGCCTTCGGCCGCGACCCCGCGCACGGTCAATGTGCCGTCGGGCGCGCGATCGGTCAGCAAGCTTTTGACAAAAATATTGGAGCGGATGGTGACATTGGCCATGCGCTCAACATAGCGCCGGATCACCAGTTCCATGGTCGTGCGGCGGCTGGTCAATATGGTCAGTTCGGCGTCTTCTTTGGTCGGCACATAGCTGGCCTTTTGCATCGGGGTCAAAAGCCCGTCAAAGGCCAGTTCGCGCACGCCAATATCGAGGAGGTCCTGGCGCAGCTTTGGATGGTCAGTCTTGATGATCTTGCCCAGCCGGGCCAAAAACGCATGACTTTGGCGCAATTGACCAACGCCCTTGCGGCTCCAGTCGCGAAAGGCCGAATCCGCATCACCGAGGGGCGGCGTGCCGTCGCGCTCGAGCAAGGTGATCGACCGGCCGGTGGGGCCAAGCGCAAGCGCGGTGCAAAGCCCGCCAATTCCGGCTCCGATGACAAGCACTGTTTCGGTCATACTGGTTTGTTCCGTTCGTCCCTTAGGCTCGGGTCATTCGAGTGCCCGATCTTTTCACCATCATGTCAGAGCCCATTCGCCGCGCCTAGCCTCTGTTAGCGGCCCTCAAAGCGCGGTGGGCGTTTTTCAAAAAAGGCGCGCACGCCCTCGCGCACATCCTGGCTGGGATTGGTGATCATCACCGCCATCTGGGCATCGACCAGCGAGGCTTCCAGACTAATCTGGCCAGCCCGGCCCATCATCATCTTGGTCAGGCGCACGGCCAGAGGGGCCTTGGCCGCGAGCTGACGGCAAAACTCTAGGCAGCGCTCCTCTAGGGCCGCGTCCTCGACGACTTCGGTCACCAGGCCAAGGCGCATAGCCTCGTCAGCCGGATAGATTTCGCTGAGCAGTGACATTTTCAAGGCGCGGTCCAGGCCCATGGCACGGGGAAACAGCCAGGCCCCGCCTTCATCGGGCAGGAGGCCAACCTTATTGCTGGTATCACCCAGCTTGGCGCTCGCCGCCGCAAAGCGAAAATCGCAAGCCAGCGCCAGGGCAAGGCCGCCCGCCACCGCATAACCGCGCACCATGGCCAGGCTGGGCTTATCGAGTTTTTGCAAGGCGCTGACCACGGCCTGCATGCCCTCACGCATTTCGCGGCCATGGCCCATGGGCTGGCTGGATACCAGTTTGCTATGCTCTGGCTCTGACCCCGACAGGTCACCACCCGTGCAAAAGGCCCGCTCGCCAGCCCCGGTCAGGATCAAGACCCTAAGGTCGTCATCTGCTGCAAAAGCCGCGATTGCGCCTTGCAGATCCTTCGTCATGCCAAAACTATAGGCATTCATCTGGCCCGGGCGGTTGAGGGTAATCCGTGCCACGCCGGGCGCTGGCGCGTCGCAGATAAGGCTTTGATAAACCTTGGTCAGAAATATCGGTTTCACGGTTTTGTACGCCTCACGCAGCAGACTTTAAGTCCAAGCTTAGGCCCAAAACCCCATCATCATCCAGCCCGATCTCGGCCCTGATAAAAGTCTTGCTGGTCTCGGCATCACGAAACTGACATGACCAAGTCGTAGGGTCGAGATGATTCAGCTGGTCTGGGTCGCCGACCGATTTTTGGGTCCTAAGGGCCCGCACAAGGAGACCGCACCGTGGGCCGATCGATTGCCACCCTCTTTTCCTGCATTGGCTTGATGGCCGCCAGCGCGCTCGTGCCCGCCGCTGCGGTGGCGGGCCCTGTCCTGCTGATCTCGATTGATGGCTTAAGGCCTGGGGATGTGATCGAGGCCAAGGCGCGAGGCCTTTCGATCCCCAATCTTAAGGCCTTGGTCAAGGACGGTGCCTATGCCCAGACCGTGCGCGGCGTCCTGCCGACCCTGACCTATCCTAGCCATACCACCATCGTCACTGGCGTCTGGCCTGCCCAGCACGGCATTGTCAATAATCTGACCTTTGATCCGCTGCAAAAGAACCGCCAAGGCTGGTACTGGTATGCTGAGGATATCAAGGTCCCGACGCTTTGGGCGGCGGCGCATAAGGGCGGCATGAAGGTCGTTAATGTGCATTGGCCGGTCAGTGTTGGCGCTGAAGGTATTGATCTGAACCTGCCCCAGCTCTGGACCTCAGGCTCGCCCGATGATCGTAAGCTCAATCGCGCCCTGGCCACCAAGGGTCTGACAGAGCGGCTGGAGGCCAAGATCGGCGCCTATGCTGACGGTATTGATGAAAGCGTTGAGGGCGACGAAAATCGCGGGAAGTTTGCTGAAGCCCTGATGGCCGACGAAAAGCCCGGCTTTGCCACCGTCTATTTCACGGGCCTTGACCATGTTCAGCATGAGAGCGGCCCTGACACACCAGAGGCTCACGCGGCTCTAGAGCGGATCGATACCGCCGTCGGCAAGGTCATTGCCGCCGCGCGCAAGGCCCAGCCCAATATCAATGTGGTCATTGTTTCGGACCATGGCTTTGCGCCCATTTCCAAGGATGTGAACCTGATCGGGGCCTTTATCCAGGCGGGCTTGATCAAGGTTGATATGGCGACGGGCAAGGTCTTGTCTTGGGAGGCTGAACCCTGGATGGCTGGTGGCTCGTCAGCCATCGTGCTGGCCCGTCCCGATGACGCCGCCCTGCGGGCCCGGGTCGAGGGCCTGTTGGACGCCCTAAAGGCCAATCCAGAACTCGGTGTCGATCGCTGGATCAAGCAGGACGAGATCGCAGCCCTCGGCGGCGGCGGCGCGCAATACTTCCTCAATTTCAAGCCAGGCTTTCAGTCGGGCCGCAACCCAGCCGCACCTGCGGTTAGCGCGAGCGTCAGCAAGGGCATGCATGGCTATTTCCCAGAGCTTGGCCTGATGCGCTCAACCCTGATTGCGGCTGGTCCTGATATCAAGGCCAAGGGCGCGCTGGGCGAGCTTGATATGCGCGATATTGCCCCTTCGATCGCGCGCGTTCTGGGTGTGGAAGCACCAAACCCAGGGCGTAAACCCGTCTTCTAAGCGGTCGCGCTCGACCCCAAAAACCATTGGCCCGTCCCTGACCCTGGGGGCGGGCCTTTTGCAATCTAAGGGCCTACCCCGACCAAGCGACTAGTCAGACACGCCTGAATGCGTCAACCTCAGATAAAGGCCCCAAAAAGAGGCCTCATCGGGAGGTAATCAGAATGACGGACCAGGCCATAGACCCGCCAAGCGCGGCTGCACCCAAGGTATCAGACGGTTACAGGCGCTATGCCATGACCGTGCTCTTGATCATTTATATCCTGAACTTTGTCGACCGCCAGGTGATCAATATCCTAGCCGAGCCGATCAAGAACGAGCTGGGCCTGATGGATTGGCAGCTGGGCATGCTGACGGGTCTGGCCTTTGCCGTTCTCTATACCCTGCTCGGTCTTCCGATCGCGCGCCTGGCCGAGCGCCGCCATAGGCCAGCGATCATTGGCGTGTCCTTGGCGATCTGGTCGGTGTTTACGGCCCTGTGTGGCCTGACCCAAAACTTTGTTCAACTCATCTTGGCGCGAGTTGGCGTTGGGGTGGGCGAGGCGGGGTGTACGCCCGCGGCCCATTCCCTGATTGCTGATTATGTACCGCGTGATGAGCGCGCCTCTGCGATTGCGTTTTATTCCATGGGCACGCCGCTAGGCTCGCTGGTTGGGCTGGCGATTGGCGGGATGATCGCCGATGCCTATGGCTGGCGCATGGCCTTTATTGTCTGCGGCCTGCCCGGTCTGGTCTTTGCCCTGATTGCGGGTTTTTCGCTGATCGAGCCGCGTCTAAAGGCCGTCGGGGCCGCAGCAGCGGCACAAGGCGCGACCTATCGCGAGGTGGTGGCTGAGCTTTTTCGCAAGCGCACATTTTGGCATCTGGCCGTGGGCACATCGGTGGTGGCCTTTATCGGCTATGGCCATGCGCCGTTTGTCGCCTCGTTCTTTTTTCGCGTCCATGCGGCTGAATTGGCGAGCCTTGCCGCGCCCTTTGGCCTAAAGGCGGGCGGGTTTTTGGGCATAGTGCTGGGCCTCGGCACCGGTCTTGGCGGCGCGATTGGGGCCTTTATGGGTGGGCAGTTGGCCGACCGGCTGGGCAAGCGTGATATTAGCCATTGGATGGCGGTGCCAAGCCTGGGGGCTGTGGCGGCCATTCCGCTCTATGCCGCCACGCTCTGGGTGCCGAGTGCGGTTATGGCATTGGGGCTCTTGTCGCTGGCGACCCTGACGGCCTCGCTCTGGTATGGCCCCATCTATGCAACAGCCCAGAGCATTTCGCCGATCCGCACCCGGGCCACAGCCTCGGCGGTCCTTTTATTTATTGTCAATCTGATAGGGCTTGGCCTTGGCCCGCTTCTAGTCGGTGTTTTGAGCGATTTCTGTGCCATCAACCTTGGCATGGGCAGGGGCGAGGGTGTGCGCTGGGCCCTACTAATCTCAGCCAGCCTCGGCGTCATTGCCTGCGCCGCCTTTTGGACGGCTAGGGGCTGCATCAAGCAGGATATGGAAGACTAAGGACGCTGGGTGGCTTGAGGCGAAATCCAAGCCACCCAAACGCCGGATGGGCACTAGCCCATCGGATACATAATCTCTTTCGAGACGGCATTGATTGCCTTCATCACCTCATCGCTCAGCACCATATCGGCGGCGGCGAAGATTTCGGGCAATTGATCCGTATGGGTTGCGCCAACAATGGTTGAGGCGACAAAGTCGTGTTGCTTGCTCCAGGCCGTGGCAAGGGTAACCAGCGACATGCCCGCCTCGGCAGCGATCGCACCAAACCGCTCGGTCGCGGCTAGTGATTTTTCATTTATAAAGCGCTTGGCCATGGCACCCTGTCGGCCACCCATCTTGATATAGCTCGAAAAGCGCGCGCCATCGGGCGTGGCCCCGCCATTATACTTGCCCGACAAGACACCGCCCGCGAGCGGCGAATAGGGGATCAGGCTAACGCCCTCCTGGCCGCAGACCTGGGCCAGCTCGTCTTCAAAGCGGCGACTATTAAGGCTGAAATTGTTCTGGATGGTTTCATAGCGGGCCAGGCCCTCGCGCTCGGAAACCGACAGGCTCTTCATCAGGCCCCAGCTGGTCTCATTGCTGCAGCCAATAATTCGCACCTTGCCCGATTCCACCAGATCATCCAGGGCGCGCAGGGCGTCTTCATAGCGTGCGCCATGATCGGGCCAATGGGTCTGATAGAGGTCGATATAGTCCGTGCCCATGCGGGTCAGGCTGTCCTCGACGGCGCGGACAATATTGTGGCGGTCCAGCGCGGTCATGCCAGCGCGCTGGCTGCCCTTGATCCAGCCATGGCTGGGGCCGCAAACCTTGGTGGCGATGATCAGCTCATCGCGCCGCTTGGTCTTCATCCAGCGCCCGACAATTTCCTCGGTCCGGCCCGCCCATTCTTCCTTAGGCGGCACAGGATAGTTTTCCGCCGTGTCATAGAAATTGATCCCGGCCTCGAGCGACATGTCGAGTATGCGGTGCGACATCTTCTCATCAGCCTGGGCGCCAAAGGTCATGGTGCCCATACAAATATCGGAAACAACAATCGGGCTGCGGCCCAGGCGTTTGGTCTTCATTATCTCGTCCCTCTGGTCTGCCAGGTCTGTGCCTGGCCATGCGGTTGGCCTAGGTTAGGGGGCCTCGTATTGAATAGGCAAGCCTTGTTAAGCGCCTATGACAAGGTGGGTTTCGAGCACAGCGCGCAACTGGCCGGAGATGGGGACACTGCCATGCTCCGTGGCCTGAACAAAGGTTGTGTCACAAATGCCGACGCAAACCCCATTCTGGAACAGGCCCTGGGCGATCTGGAACGAGGCGGTCCCAATGCGTAAGATCGCATTACCAATATGGATCTGGTCTGGGTGAAACACCTCGCCCACAAACCGCACATAGCTATCGGCCGTCACAATCCGCACCCGCCCTAGGGCATTTTCGGGACGAAAAATATGCTGCATGAACCGCGAGCGCGCCTCGTCATAATAGCCGGCGACGGCGATATTATTGACATGGCCTAGACTGTCCTCGTCGCGATAACGGGTCTGGATTTCAAAGGCATGGGTATAGGCGGCGGCATCAAGGCGCCAGGCAGGCGGTTTCATGGGCACTCATCAAGGCTTTGTATAGGTTGGCTTGGACCTATAAGGGTAAGGCCTCGGTTTTGCGCCCCTAAAAATTTGTTGGAGTGATTGTCTTGTCCAAATCTGACCTGTTTGCCCCCTTAAGCTTTAAGCGTGGCCCAGCCATGAAGAACCGCTTCATGCTGGCGCCCCTGACCAATCAGCAAAGCCATGTCGATGGGCGTTTGTCGGATGAAGAGTTTCATTGGCTGACCCTGCGCGCCAAGGGCGGGTTTGGCCTGACCATGACCTGCGCCGCCCATGTCCAGGCCATTGGCCAGGGCTTTGCCGGTCAGCTCGGGATTTTCTCGGACAGCCATCTCGAAGGCCTGACCCGTCTGGCCAGCGCCATTAGGGCTGAAGGCAGCCTAGCAGTGGTGCAATTGCATCATGCCGGTATGCGCTCGCCCAAGGACCTGATCGGCGAGGCCCCGGTCTGCCCGTCAGATAATGCCGAGTTTTCGGCTAGGGCCCTGAGCACGACCGAGGTCGAGCAATTGATTGAGGACTTTATTGCTGGGGCCGAGCGCGCCGAGAAGGCAGGCTTTGACGGGGTCGAGCTGCATGGCGCGCACGGCTATATTCTTTGTCAGTTTTTAAGCAGCGAAATCAATCAACGCAGCGACCGGTTTGGCGGCGCGCTTGAAAACCGCGCCAGCGTGATCCGAGAGATCATTGCCGGTATTCGCGCCCGTTGCCGCCCGGACTTTAATCTTGGCCTGCGTCTATCGCCCGAGCGTTTTGGCCTGAAACTGGCCGAGATCTTGGAGCTGACCCAGACCCTGATGACGGCCGGGGACCTCGATTATATCGATCTGTCGCTTTGGGATGTGAATAAGCTGCCGGAGGAAGAGGCGTTTAAGAGCCGCAGCCTAATGGCCTGGTTTATGGATCTGGACCGTGGCCAAGTGCGGGTTGGGGTGGCGGGCAAGGTCTTATCGGCCCAGAGCGCGCGCGATTGTCTCGAAAAAGGCGCAGATTTTGTCCTGATCGGCCGCGGCGCCATACTGCACCATGACTATCCCAAACAGATTGAGGCCAATCCAGACTTTATGCCAATTGCCCTGCCTGTGACCGAGGCGCATCTGTTGAATGAGGGCCTAAGCCCCGCCTTTGTCACCTATATGCGCAATTGGAAGGGTTTTGTCGCCGAGGTTTGAGGCGCATGCGTGAGGGAAGATTTAGTTCAAATCAATCCTTGCCCCAACCTCGTGCCGCCTTCGCGGGGAAGGCGGAGACTGCATACCGTCAAAGAAACGGGAAACCCTGAATGTGGATTGAGCCCAGGCTTAAGGCCTGGGCCCTTGTAATTACTGACGCGGTCTATTTTAGCGTGTTCAAATAGGCGATCAGGTTCTCGAGCTGAACAGGGTTTTTCAGACCAAAATAGGTCATCTTGATGCCCGGTATGGCCCCACGGGGATTGGGCAGATATTTGCGCAGCTCGTCATCTGACCAGACCACCCCCGCGCCCTTCATGGCCGCAGAATAGGCAAAGCCAGGCATGGAGCCGGACTTGCGGCCGACCACGCCGTAAAGATTTGGCCCGATCAGGGTGCCACCGTTTTTGACGGCGGAATGGCAGGTGCTGCACTGGGCGGCAAATACGGACTTGCCAGCCATGGGGTCACCGGCGGCAAGGGCCGTACTGGCTAGGCCTAGGGCCAGGCTAGCCGCCGTCAGGGCGTATGCGGCGCGGGTCAATAAGCGAACCATGTGAATATCCTCAAAGTATTATTGTCAGAAGCCTTGGCACCATTGCCATCATAATTATGCGAAGCGCCTTCAAAGGTTTGATAGGCTGTGTACTGGACCCCGACCCGGGTATTAAACCTTGGGCCTAGGGGTGACGAGCCATCACCCCAGGGCGTGGCATCCAGCTGGAACATCAGGCCCGAACTGTCCGGCTTTTGGGTGCGATTGGCCGCATAGACCAGACCATTGGCCGAACCGGTGGTGCTAAAGGCCGAGACCGTCGCGCCGATCTTATTGTGCCAGTAATAAGACGCATCGGCCCGGACATCGGTCAGATGATTGTGGGTGCAATCCTCGACCCGCGTGCCAACTGGCAGGCCGTCAATCATTGAGGCGAGCGTGCAGGTGGCATTAAGAGACTGGCGCTCGTGCAATAGCCGGGCATTGAGGGTGATCATGTCGCCATTGTCCCGCGCGACCTGATAGGCGGCATCGAGGCCTAGATCCGTTAGCCGGTCGGTCGTGCCCGTAGACTGGTCGCGGCCCGGGTGAAGATCGGCCTGCATGCCAAAGGCGCCGACCTCTAGCGTGCCATCGCCAAGCATGTTCTGCACCGCGATCCGGCCATAGGGGGCCAGGCCCTTTATGTCGCCCGGCGAAAATGGATCCGCGCCGAGATGCGCAAGCGCCCGCGCGCCCGGCGAGCCATAGCCACCCGCCTCGACGTAAATCTGCGAATTGATCCAGGCATAGCCGGTCAGGCCAAGCGTGTTCTGGGCTAGACTGCCCGCCAGCATGGGCGAGGCGGTGGGCGAGGGGGCAAGCGCTGAGCCGGTATAGGGATAACCCCAGGCCGGTAGGGTGTTCCAAACATCCTGAACCGTCGGGCTATTGTTTAGGCTCGCGCCCAACAGCACATTGGCATCCTTGATCTGGACCGTGGTCGTCGTGCGAATATCGACATTGTCCCAGGACCAGGCCTTGGCGACCCCATCATAAGTGGTCTGGACAAAGGCCCCCAGATGCGAGCCCAGGCCGCCCGCAAAAAACAGGCTGATTTGGTCGAGGGCCGTATTGTCATTGGTGCTAAAGCTGGAGGCTGGCGCGGTGGCCTGGGGCTTGGTGGTCTTGACATAGGAGGCAATGGCCATGGCCGAGATCGGGGCGGTAAAGCCGCCGCTGCGCATGGTATAGCCCTGCAATTTGAACTCCCGGCCAAACCGGGTCAGTTGCGGGCCTAGGCCGCCGACATGGCAGGACTGGCAAGGCTGGCCCGTCTGGGTGGCAAAGGCCGGCACCGCCTGAGCTGGGGCGGCAATCAGGCCGAGCAGGCTGACGGCCAGCCCAAGCCAAACGGCGCGGTGCGCGGATTTGAGAGGCTTTAAAATTGCGATCATGGTCCGCTCCGGCTGATTTGGTCCCGGGTCTAGACGTTCAAGATGAATTGAGGCTGAGAGTATTGCGGCAAAATCATGTCGTTTTCGCCCAGGCCCGCCTAGGCAGGAATCATATAACCAAGACCCCGTCCGGATATGACATTTTCGGCGCCGATCTTCTTTCTGAGCCCATAGACCAGCACCTCGACCGTATTGCTTTCCACAGTGGCAGCATCGTCATAAAGTGCTGTTTCTATGTCGGATTTTGTAACATAGCGCCCTCTGCGATGCAGCAAAAGGCTCAAAAGCCGATACTGCATGCCGCTCAAGGCCAAGCATTCGCCATTGCGTTCAAGCGTGTGGTTATTGGTGTTCAAAACCAGACCATTTAGACTAAGTTGCCCGCTTAGCAGACCTTCTCTGCGCCGGATCAGGGCGCGGATCTTGGCGATAAGTTCGTCAATATCGAACGGTTTGGCCACATAACCATCAGCGCCGGCATCCAGTGCGGCGGCCTTGTCACCGGCCTGTTGGTGGCCTGTGCAGATAATCACCGGCGTATCGATGCGCGACAGGCGCGCCTTGCGCAACACTTCCCAGCCATGCAGTTCTGGCAAGGTCAGATCGAGCAGGGCTGTGCCATAGGTCTGGGCCTTAAGCGCCGCCAAGCCGTCGGCACCATTGGTCGTCCAGTCAATAGCAAACCCCGCCCGCTCAAGCGCGCGTTTGAGCCGGGCGCCCAAGGTTAAATCGTCTTCGATTAATAAGAGGCGCAAGCGCAACTTCCCAGGTTGGTAGCATCAAACCGCGGTGGATAATGATTGGGTTCCTGACGCGGTATTTGGGCCAAATTATGACCCAAGATTGCATTGACCAAATGTCGCACCCGCTCTTGAAGACCTGAAACTTTTTGCGTCAGCGCAATTGTCGGCTTGTGCAAATGCCCTATACTAAATGTCCGGACTTTTGAGGGCCTGTCATGAATATCGCCACGACCATTATCGCTGACCACGCCACCCTGATCCTGCCCGACCTGCGCGCGCATCTGCGCAGCGCGGCCGTTTCGGCAGAAGGCTTTGTCGCCCAGGCACGTTTGACGATCAGGGCCCTAGTTTCCACAGATGGTAAGCTCGATCGCAAGGCTCTGGACCGGGAACAGCATGCCGTGCACGGCTTTGGCTGGTATGCCACCTATGCCGAACTGTTCCGCGAGGTTGCCAATTGGGCCGATAATCTGGACGCCGAGGGCAAGTTTGGCGAGGTTGAGTCCCTGCTGGCCCAGCTCTTGATCAGCGAATATGCCGCGCAAATGCTTGGCGGCATTTCGATGAACCAGGGCGAGGTGATCCGCCCGGCCCAGATGGGCATGGACCAGGCCCAGATCGATAGCCTGAGCACCCCCGCCATCTCGGCCCTGCTGACCTTTGGCGGCACACAGGCAGTCAAGTCCCGGATCGGTACGCTTTTGGCCCAGGCCAAGGGCCGGCCAACCCTCGAGGCCACGGGCCTGGACGAGACCTTCGAAATGATCCGTGACCAGTTCCACGCGCTTGCCGAGGCCAAGGTCACGCCCTTTGCCCATCAGTGGCACTTAAAGGACCAGTTGATCCCGATCGAGCTGGTCAAGGAGTTGGGCGATCTGGGCGTGTTTGGCCTGACGGTTCCCGAAGAATATGGTGGCTCGGGCATGGGCAAGATGGCCATGTGCGTGGTCTCCGAAGAACTTAGCCGCGCCTATATTGGCGTGGGCTCCTTGGCCACCCGCTCCGAAATTGCGGCCGAACTGATCTTGACCGGCGGTACTGAGGCGCAAAAGCAATATTGGCTGCCCAAGATCGCCTCGGCCGAAATCTTGCCGACCGCTGTGTTTACCGAGCCCAATACCGGCTCTGACCTAGGGGCCTTGCGCACCCGGGCTGTGCGCGACGGCGATGATTATGTGGTCACGGGCAATAAGACCTGGATCACCCATGCGGCGCGCGCCGATGTCATGACCATGATGGTGCGCACTGATCCCAACACCACCGATTATCGCGGCCTGTCCATGTTCTTGGCCCCCAAGCTGCGTGGCAATGACCAGTCCGATTTCCCAACCCCCGGCATGAGCGGCGGCGAGATTGAGGTCCTAGGCTATCGCGGCATGAAGGAATACGAGCTGGCCTTTGATGGCTTTAAGGTTCCGGCGGAAAACCTGCTCGGCGGAGTCGAGGGCCAGGGCTTTAAGCAGCTGATGGCGACGTTCGAAAGCGCCCGAATCCAGACCGCCGCCCGCGCCGTTGGCGTGGCCCAAAACGCCATGGAGATCGGCCTTGGCTATGCCCTAGACCGCAAGCAATTTGGCCAGGCGATTTTTGAGTTTCCACGTGTGCACAATAAGCTGGCCATGATGGCCGCAGAGATTATGGGCGTGCGGCAGCTAACCTATTATGCCGCCCGGGCTAAGGATGATGACAAGCGCTGCGACCTAGAGGCGGGCATGGCCAAGCTCTTGGCCGCGCGGGTGGCCTGGATGAGCGCAGACAATGCCTTGCAGATCCATGGCGGCAACGGTTTTGCGCTGGAATATGCCATTAGCCGGGTGCTGCAGGACGCCCGCATCTTGAACATTTTCGAAGGCGCCGGCGAAATCCAGGCCCAGGTCATTGCTCGGCGGCTGCTCGAGGACGGCCCAAACGCTTAGGGCAGCCAGCCCTTGGCTAGGGTCTTGAGGGTTTCGTTCATCTGGGCCTCGGTACCGATCTGGTCCTGACCCAATTGGATAGCCGACTGCAGACTGGCCACAAATAGGGTCGCGACGGTTCGGCCGGCTAGGGCCGTATTGAGGTCCTTGCGGACCTTGCCCTTTGCCTGGCCCTGTTCCAGCGTGCTGGCGATCTGGGCGAGGATCGATGCGAAGGCTTTTTCCCTTTCCTGATAAAGCTTGGGCTGGCTTGTCCAGTCGGTGCTGAACAAGGCCTGAGCAAACGGCAATTGCGGCCAGAAAAACCCATAGGCGGCACGCATCAAGGCCAATAGATCGCCAACCACGTCCTCACCCCGTTGCGGGACCTTGGCAAAGGCTTCGGTGAGGAGGCCATATTCCGTTACCGCGATGGCATTAAACAGGTCGGCTTTATTTTCGAAATTGGCAAATAGGGCACCGGTTGATAGGCCAGCCTCTGCGGCAATGGCGCGCAGATTGGCCCCATCAAAACCATGGCTCATAAACATGGCCTTGGCCGCATGCAGAATTTTTTCGCGAGTCTTGGCCTTGCTGATCGATCGTTTTGACGGTGCAGGTGCGGCGTTCGAATGCGTCACTGGCGGACCTTTTGTCTCCAAGGCGTCTTAGCCAAGGGCTGAGATGCGAATTAATAAATATAAAATGTACGATATCATACATTTTGTAGCGCCTTGCATCTCATACTGAAAGATAACTCTTAGTTTTCAGGGTCTAAACGACGCAGCCAAGGCGCTTTGAGCGGCGCTTCATTTTTTAGGCCCGGACTGAGCCTGCCATATGGTCGGGGGCGGGGTTCTGCCCTATGTTTAGGCAATGCAAAATTTGTTTAACATTCTGATCCCCGCCGTCCTGCTTGCCGTGCTCGCCACATTGGGCTTTGGCATCTATGCCCTGTTCCGGGGCGGAGAGTTTGGCCGGTCCTATTCCAACAAGCTGATGCGCCTGCGGGTCCTGCTGCAATTTATTGCGGTCTTGGTGCTGTGTGCGGGCATGTGGGCCAAGAGCCATTTCCACGGATGGTAACGCTCAACCGCATTTATACGCGAACCGGCGATGGCGGACTGACGCGTCTGGCCAATGGCGAGGAAGTGGCCAAGTTCGATCCCAGGGTCGAGGCCTATGGCGCGGTCGATGAGACCAATGCCTGTCTGGGCCTGGTGCGCCAGCACACGGGCTCGGAGACGGCTCTGGACGCCATTCTAGAGCGGATACAGAACGATCTGTTTGATCTTGGTGCCGATCTGGCTACGCCAGAGCGCGGCGCGCCCTTGGGCTGGACGCCCTTGCGGATCACTCAAGGTCAGGTGGACCGGCTGGAACAAGAGCTGGACGGACTTAATGACGTGTTGGAGCCCTTGACCTCTTTTGTCCTGCCTGCAGGCAGTGCGGCCTCGGCGGCCCTGCATCTGGCCCGCACCGTGTGTCGACGGGCAGAGCGAGCGACTGTGTTCTTGGCCCAGATTGAGGGTGAGGCCGTGTCAGATCCAGCGGTTAAGTATCTGAACCGTTTGTCTGACTTGCTGTTTGTTGCCGCACGCTGGACCAATGATCGCGGCCGAGCCGATGTCTTGTGGAAGCCCGGCGCGACGCGCTAGGGCTTGGGCTTGGCGGCGGCAGGGTGTTCGGATGGGGATTTGGGCTTGTTTGGCCGTCCGGTCAGGGCCGACAGCTTGATCGGGACCGCGCAGATGCGGGTTTGCGGATCCCACCAGTTCTGAGCGGCCTCGCAAGCATCGCGGGGGCGGACATAAAACACTTGATAGGCGACAACGGCGACGCAGCTCAGCGCAAAGGCTGAGAGGAATAGCCACTTCAAACGATCGATGGTCTTGTTCATGCGGTCTCTATGATCAACTTATGGCCAAATCGCAAGGTTGGCCGGGCTGGGGGCGGCAGATTTGATGAAAAATATGTCCGAACAAAGTCTGATCCGCCGTTGACAGAAGGCCCCCTAATTGTCAGTTTGCCGCGCCATTTTTGAGTTCGGCAAGACTGATTTGTTGAACTCTTTTTCCGCATCCAAAAGCTGAGGCATTGAAGGCTCATGAAGGTTCTGGTCCCGGTCAAACGGGTTGTAGATTATAACGTCAAGGTCCGGGTCAAGGCCGATCAAACCGGTGTCGATCTGGCCAATGTCAAGATGTCCATGAACCCCTTCTGCGAGATCGCGGTCGAAGAGGCTGTGCGTCTCAAGGAAAAGGGCATTGTCACCGAAATCGTCGCCGTGTCGGTTGGCCCTGCCCAGGCGCAGGAGACCATCCGTACCGCCCTGGCCATGGGCGCGGACCGCGGCCTCTTGATCCAGACCGATGACGATCTCGAGCCCCTGGCGGTTGCCAAACTGCTCAAGGCCGTGATCGGTGAAGAGGCCCCAAGCCTCGTCATTATGGGCAAGCAGGCGATTGACGGCGACAATAATGCCGTTGGTCAAATGCTGGCCGCCTTGCTAGACTGGCCGCAAGCCACGTTTGCCTCCTCGATCGAGATTGCCGACGACAAGGCCCAGGTGGCCCGCGAGGTTGATGGCGGTCTTCAGACCCTCAGCATCGACCTGCCCGCCATCGTCACGGCAGACCTGCGCCTCAATGAGCCGCGCTATGCCTCCTTGCCCAACATTATGAAGGCCAAGAAAAAGCCGATCGATGTCAAGGCACCGGGCGATTACGGCGTCGATACCGCGCCGCGCCTCAAGGTCTTAAAAGTGGCCGAACCACCCAAGCGCCAAGGGGGTGCCAAGGTCGAATCGGCTGCAGAACTGGTCATGAAACTGAAAACCGAAGCGGGGGTCCTCTAATGGCTGTTCTGGTCATCGCCGATCACGACAATGCGTCGTTGAAGGATAATACGCACAAGACCGTCACGGCCGCCTTGGCCATTTCGGGCGACGTGGATGTGCTGGTCGCTGGTCAAGGTGCCGATGGCGTTGCCGCCGAGGCCGCCAAGATCGCAGGCGTGCGCAAGGTGCTGGTCGCGCAGAGCGACATGCTTGGCAAGCAGATTGCTGAAGCGGTCACTGAAACCGTTGTCGGCCTGTCGGGTGGTTATGACGCCATACTGATCCCGGCGACCTCGTCGGGCAAGAACTATGCCCCGCGTATTGCGGCCAAGCTGGACGTGGCCCCGATCTCGGAAATTATTGAGGTGATCGACGGCTCGACCTTTGTGCGCCCCATCTATGCCGGTAATGCCCTTGAAACGGTTCAGTCTGCAGACGCCAAAAAGGTCATCACGGTCCGCGCCACCGCCTTTAAGGCGGCCGGTGAGGGCGGCTCAGCCGCGATTGAAACGGTCACAGGCGCTGGCGCTCAAGCCCATACCCGCTTTGTCTCGGACGAGATCGTCAAGTCGGATCGTCCCGAACTGTCGGCGGCCAAGATTGTTGTGTCGGGCGGCCGGGCCATGGGCTCGGCTGAAGAGTTCCAGCGCGTGATCGAGCCCTTGGCCGATAAGCTCGGTGCGGCCGTGGGCGCTAGCCGCGCTGCGGTTGATGCGGGCTATGCGCCGAATGACTATCAGGTCGGCCAGACTGGCAAGGTGGTTGCGCCCCAGCTCTATGTCGCGATCGGCATTTCTGGCGCGATTCAGCACCTGGCCGGCATGAAGGACTCCAAGGTCATTGTCGCCATCAATAAGGATGCCGATGCCCCGATCTTCCAGGTCGCCGACTTTGGTCTGGTTGCCGATTACAAGACCGCTGTGCCGGAACTGATGGACGAACTGGCCAAGGCTGGCCTCTAGCCGATCTAAAAATAAATTGAAGTTTAACCCCGCTCGCCCATGGTTAGCGGGGTTTTTCTTGACCTCGGGCGCGGCTGCGCCCATTTTGAGCAACCGGTTTCGCTGCATTGCAG
>CANGCO010000041.1 GCA_947452365.1 Caulobacteraceae bacterium | reverse complement strand
ATCTCGGCGCGAATGCGCGGCTTGATGCCGTAGGTGGTCAGGGGCATGTCCTCGGTCAGGGGCTGGATTTGCGGGCCATACATGTAGAGATTATCGACAAACACCAGTCGCGCACTGGCAGCGACGCAGGCCTCTAGCAGATTGCCCATTACAACCGGCCAGTCGCGTGACCAGATGGCGCTGTCATAGGTCAGGCCAATGGCGCAGATCACGGCTCCGGCCCCTACGACCGCGGCCTTGGTTGCAGCCAGGTCCTTGACGTCGCAGGCCAAATAGGTGGCCAGCGGGGGGAGGGCCGCTGGCCTTGAGCGCTGCGCCACCGTGACTGGGCGACCGGCATCACTCAATTGCTGCACCACGGCTTGTCCGACCGCGCCATAACCAAACAGGATGATTTTCTCTGACATGACCGCTTCCTCCTTGATGATGAAAACAGGATATGGCGCGCTTGTTTATATCACAAATGCATGTTTTATATTATTACTATGCGTGAAGTGAATTTGAAATCCATCGATCTCAACCTGCTCACCGCGCTCGGTGCCCTGCTCCAGCACAGGCATGTCACCCGCGCCGCCGATGCGATTGGTCTTAGCCAACCGGCCATGAGCCGCGCCTTGGAGCGATTGCGTCACACTTTTGGTGATCCGCTCTTGGTGCGCGGGCCGAGCGGCATGGTCATGACCCCGCGCGCTGAGTCCCTCGCCGCGCGTTTGACGCCGCTGCTGGACGAGATCCGCGGGCTGTTGGTCGAGGCGCCATTTGATCCAAGAGCGGTACGGCGGACGATTACCCTGGTCTGTACCGACAGCCATTCCGTCACCCTGATCCCGGCTGTCTTAGCCAGGTTAAGGGCAGAGGCGCCCGGCATTGATTTGGCCTTAAAGAATTTCAGCCCCGATATTGCCCGCCGGGTTCAGCAAGGCGAGGTCGACCTCGTGTTTTCGGTGGCTAGTCAGCCGATGCAACCGGGTGCCGCCAGCATCCCCCTGCGCCAGGATCGCCTTGCCCTCATCATGCGCCGCGACCATCCGATGGCCCAGACCGCGCTCAGCCTGTCTGACTATGCGCGTTGTGATCATGCCATGGTCTCCATACTCGATGACGGCTTGACCGAACTGGACGCCCTATTGGCCGCTGAGGGACTGCAAAGGCGCATAGCCTTTACCGCCCCGCATTTTATGGCAGTCTTGGCGGCGGTGGCACGCAGTGATCTGGTTACGACCTTGTCTCGGTCACTGGCCCACCGATTTGCACCAGCCTTTGACCTGGTCTTGCGTGATCCACCCTTGGCCGAGCCCGGATTCACGACCACCCTGGTCTGGTCCAAGGCCAGGGACCGCGATCCTCTGATGCATTGGCTGCGCGGTGTCATGGTCGAGGAGGCCCAAAGCCAGGCCGCGGCAGAACGGGCTCTGGCCCAGGGCTAGCGCAAGGTGTATGAGGCGGTCTCGTTCTATAGGCTCTGCGACCAAACTATGACCTCATCCCTGCAAGCCTTGCCCGCGCACCGTTTTTCTGTCGCGCCCATGATGGACTGGACGGATCGGCATTGCCGCGTCCTGCACCGGACCCTATCGTCCAAGGCCTTGCTCTATACAGAAATGGTGACGACGGGGGCCGTCATTCATGGCGATCGTCAGCGCCTGCTGGGCTATAACCCGGTTGAGCATCCGGTGGCCCTGCAACTGGGCGGCTCTGATCCTGCGGAACTGGCACAAGCGGCCAAGATTGGCGCCGATCTTGGCTATGATGAGATCAATCTCAATGTCGGCTGTCCGTCAGACCGGGTGCAAAGCGGCCGTTTTGGCGCCTGTCTGATGCGCGAGCCACAGCTGGTTGCCGATTGCATGGCGGCCATGGCGGCGGTGGTTTCGGTGCCCGTCACGGTCAAGTGCCGGATCGGGGTCGATGATCAAGACCCGCAGCAAAGTCTGCCCGCCATGGTCGAGGCCTGTGCGGCGGCGGGGGTAGGGACCTTTATTGTCCATGCCCGCAAGGCCTGGCTCAGCGGCCTTAGCCCCAAAGAAAACCGCGATGTGCCGCCTTTGGATTATCCCCTCGTCTGGGCGCTAAAGGCGGCGTACCCGGACCTGACCCTTGTTATAAATGGCGGCATAGCGACGATCGAGGATGCGCTGGCGCATTTACAGCATGTCGATGGCGTAATGCTCGGCCGGGCGGCCTATCATGATGCGGGTCTGCTTGGCCAGGTCGACCGGCGAGTGTTTGGCCTTGCGGTCGCGGACCTGGACCCGGCGGAGGCTGTTGAGGCCTATCTGCCCTATGTCAGTGCGCAATTGGCTCGAGGTGTGCCCTTAGCGCATATGAGCCGCCATATGCTGGGCCTATTTCATGGCCGCAAGGGCGCGCGAACCTGGCGGCGGATCATGACGGTTGAGGGCGCGCGCTCTGGCGCAGGCCTAGAGGTGATCCACTCCGCCTTAGCGGCGATTGAGCCGGATTCACAGGCGGCTTAGGCCGCTTATCCGCCGACCAGAGGCCCCGCCTTATTTTTTGGCCGGTTCGGCCTTGATCGGCAAGCGGCGCGCACCGGCCTTGTGACCGGGCTTCATGAACTTGACCAGAACGCGCTGCCCGATCAGCAGCGGGATGCCATCGGCCGTGACCACGACCTCGACCACGCGTTCATCGGTCCGCTCGCTGGGATCATCGGACTGCAGTTTGCGGGCCCCGAACACAGCGGCGCGGCGCAGGACCTTGCCGGTATAGATCTTGGTATCGTCCGCTTCTGGCGAGATCTCGACTTCCTGACCGACGGTAACGTTCGGCAAGGCGCTTTCGGCGATTTCGGCCCGAACAATGCGGGCGGTGCGGGGCTCCAGATCAAACAGGTTGGACACGTTCAAGGTCGAGGCCCCGGAGCCTGGATTGGCATAGCGCCGGACAATCCGGCCATCGGCGGGCGCGCGGATAATGGTCATTTCCAGATTATAATCGGCCTCATTCTTGCGCGCCATAGCCGTGCCCACCCCGGCGCGTAGGGCGGCCAAATTGGCCTCAGACGCGCGCACCTGGTCCTTGGCTTCATCCAGTTTTTGCGCAGCAACAAAATTGGAACTGGCTAGACTGTTCATGCGGCCAAGCTCTCGCCGGGCGGCATCAAGCTGCACCTCGGCGGCCGCGATCTGGGCGCGGGCCTGATTAACCTCGGCACCAGAGCGGTTGGCGGTAAGGCGCGGCTCGTCATCTTCTTGACGCGCTAGGACCTGGCCCTTGGTGACCTGATCGCCTTCTTGCACCAGCACGTCGCGAATAATGCCGCCGCGCCGGGCGGCCACGGCAATGATGCCGCCCTCAACATCGGCCTTGCCATTGGCAATGGCGGCAAAGGGACTGTCGGCAGGCTTGGCTGCAGCGGCGGCGGCCTTCTTGGCCCTGGCCTGAGTGACCATGACCATGCTGGTTGAGCCGAGGGCCAGGACGGCTAGGGCGATGAGCCAAAAAATTGGACGACGAATAAGGCGCAACATAAGGCTCTAGGCTCCTGTCAGGGCAGAATGCGATCCCGCCGCAGAGGCAGGCGTGCGGCGTACATCATCAAGAATGTGGCCGTCTTCGATATGAATGACCCGGTCGGCAAAGGCTTCTAGGCGCGGATCGTGGGTGACGCAGATCACGGCGGCATTGTGCTGTTTGGCCGCGCGTTGCAGCAGGCGAATAACAATCTGGCCGTTTTCGCCATCGAGCGCCGAGGTTGGCTCGTCGGCGAATAGGAGTTGCGGCTGCTTGGCCAGGGCCCTGGCAATCGCAACGCGCTGCTTTTCGCCACCTGACAGTTCCGACGGACGCTGATGCATGCGTGGACCAAGACCGACCTCGGTCAGGGCCTCCGTGGCAATATCGCGCGCCTCTTCGGGGCTGTGGCCCTTATATTTCAAAACGGTGGTGACCTGTTGCAAGGCGGTCAGGGCTGCGAACAGGTTAAAGCCCTGAAAGATGAAGCCGCAGTGATCCAGCCGAAACCGGTCAATCTTGGTATCGCTTAGGTCCCATAGATTTTCCGACATGGCCGTGACCTGGCCGCCATCGGGGCGCAAAAGGCCAGACAGGGCGGCAACCAGGGTTGACTTGCCAGACCCCGATGGGCCCATGACCATGGTCAGGTCGCCGTGCAGGGCGTCAAAGTCTATGCCTTTCAGAACGTCAATATGGCTACGGCCGGTCTTGAACCGCTTGGTTAGGCCCGTGGCCTTGATGGCTTGGCGCGGTGAAGCAGGCTTGTTCATCGCAAAAGGTCCGCAGGCTGGCTCTTTTTCAAAATCCCCAAGGCCATCAGCCCGGAAATCATGGCGATTGAGAGCAAAAACAGGCCCGTCATAAAGATGATATTGACCGAAAACGCCATGGGCACGCCCCCGGCCGTGGCCAAGAGGCTGACCAGCGTGACCAGGACGGCGGTTGCGCCGAGCCCAGCAATCCCGACCCAGAAACTGAGTTCCAAGACAATCGAGCGCAAGGACCCCATGGATACGCCAAGCGCCCTTAAGGACGCAAATTCCTTGATATTGGCGAGAATTGCCCCGCGCAGGGTCTGGGAGGTAATGCCCACCCCGATCAATAGGCCCAGGAATAGTGAAAAGCCGAGCATAATGCCGATTATGCTTTCCTTCATCATGGCGCCCTCATTGGCCTTGGCCAGGTCGGCACGGGTCCAGGCCCTAAACTGGCCATTGGCGCTGGCATTGAGCTGGTCGCGGACGATCTCGGAGCGGCTTGAATCGGCGATCTTGACCATAAGCGGCCCAACGCGCCGGGCATTAGAGGCCATGCCAAGCAGGCGCAAGGTATCGCGCGACATGACGATTTCGGGCTGCATCATGTTTGGATAGCCGGTCAATATGGCCCGCAACCGAACCGTCTTGCCGTTCAAGGTTGCCTTGTCCCCAAGCTTTACGCCGAGCCGGGCAAGGGCTGACTGGTCCAAGGCAATGGCATGGGGCTCGCTTAAGGCCTCCCTGACCGAGTCGGCATAATCGGTCGGCAGGGTAACCGCGCCAGGCTGGGTATCGACCGACATGATCTGAACCCATTCGCGCTTTTGCTTGTCTGGCTTTAGTGACGCGCCGTCCTGGGCGACATTACCCCACATGGCGCCGTCGCCATCAAGATCAGCCACCTGGATCACGTCCGGATTCATATAGATTAAGGGCATGACCCGGCGCGGCAGACCGCCCGTATTCATCAGGCTCTCGGCCTTGGTTGGCAGGATCATGATATCGGCGGGCGAGCGGTCAATGGTCGCGGTAAAGGCCTTGCCAATGCCCATAAACATACCGACCTGAGCAAGGACCAGCAGGCCGGAAAAGGCCAAGGCCACAATGGCGGCCAGATAGCGACGCCATTCATAGAGCAAGGTGGCCAGGGCCAGGGACATGTTCGTATCATCTCGGTTGATCGGGCAGCGTGCAGGAAAGGCCAAGCTTGCCCCTCTCCAATTTGGCCTTAATGCGCTGAAAGCCGGTGTCAGACCAAGTTAAATCGCGGTAATTTTTCGGCCAAAACCGCCTGATTTTATTACGAATTTGTAAGCTGTCTGGCCTTGGATGCGGCAAGTTGCTGAAATTGCCAAGACTTTCAAGGCGCGGCTCTATCGACTTGTCTCATCTTGCTGATAAATGCTTGGGTGCGTTTGTCATTCGGCGGGCTCGGGGGAATTTATGTTTCGGTGGGAAAATGCGCAAAGCCTGGTCGGGCTGGTGCTTGCCATGGCGCTGTGCTGGGCCTTGTCCGAGAATCGCAAAACCTTTCCTTGGCGGCTGGCTCTGGGCGCGATCGCGGTGCAGATGGGTTTGGTCGTCTTGCTGTTTGGCGTTCCCCAGGCCCGTAGCGTCGTCAGCGGCATCAATGATGTCGTCGATAGCCTGTCTGCCGCGACCGGGCAGGGCACCCAATTTGTGTTTGGCTATCTGGGCGGTGGTCCCCAGCCCTATGCGGTTGCCGACAAGTATTCTCTGTTTGTATTTGCGTTTCAGGTTCTTCCCCTGATCCTCGTGATTTCGGCCCTATCGGCCCTGTTATGGCACTGGAAGATCCTGCGTTGGATTACGCGCGGCTTTGGCTATGTGTTCCAAAAATCCATGGGTTTGGGCGGGGCCTCGGCGCTGGCGACGGCAGCCAATATCTTTTTGGGCATGGTCGAGACCCCGATCATCATCAAGGGTTATCTGGACAAGCTGTCACGCTCTGAGCTGTTTATGATGATGGTGGTGGGCCTAGCGACGGTGGCGGGCTCAACCATGGTGGCCTATGCCACCATCTTGAAAGACGCCGTGCATCATGCCGCCGCCCATGTGCTGGTGGCCTCGATCATTTCGGCGCCTGCCGGGGTCTTGCTGGCCCGGATCATGGTGCCTGAAAAACCGGGCGAGGGTGGAGCCTATGCCGATTATTCGTCTGATCTTTTGTATGAAAGCTCGATCGATGCGATCAGCCATGGTGTGGCCGATGGTCTGCAGGTGGTCTTGAATGTCGCCGCAGTCCTGATCGTTTTTGTCGCTCTGGTCGCGATAGGCAATAATGTCTTGAGCCTTTTGCCACACTGGGACGGCCAACCGGTGACGATTGAGCGGGTGCTCGGCGTAATCTTTTCGCCGCTGGCCTGGTCGCTGGGCATTGATTGGGCCGAGGCGCCCAAGGCGGGCAACCTGCTTGGGGTCAAGCTGATGCTGACCGAGTTCATCGCTTTTATCGATCTGGGCAAGATTCCAGCCGCCGATATGAGCGAGCGCACGCGCATGATCATGACCTATGCGCTTTGCGGCTTTGCCAATGTTGGCTCAGTGGGCATTACCGTGTCAGGCATGGGGGTCTTAATGCCCGACCGGCGCGCCGAGATTATTAGCCTGGTCTGGAAAGCCCTGCTGGCTGGCTTTTTGGCCACCTGCATGACGGCTGCGATTGTCGGCACCCTGCCGCGCGAATTGTTTGGCCAATAAGAGCCCTATTTGAGGAAGCCCCTATGAAACTCTATGACAGTTTTCGTGCCCCTAATCCGCGCCGGGTGCGCTGGGCCATGGCCGAGAAAAACATCACTGATATTGAGGTGGTGGTGCTGGACGTGTTCAAGGGCGAACACAAGACGGCGGAATACCTAGCCAAGTGCAGCCTGCCCAATGTCCCGGCGCTTGAATTTGATGACGGTACAGCCATTACTGAGTCCGTCGCCATTGTCCGCTATTTGGAAAGCCTTTACCCCGAGCCAAACCTGCTTGGCCGCGATGCGCGCGAAGTCGCCGAAATCGAGATGTGGACCCGGCGCACCGAAATGATGCTGGCCAATCCCTTAATGTTGTCGGTGCGCCATACCCATCCAGCCCTTGCGGCCTTGGACACCCAGATTCCGGCCATTGCCGAGACCAATCTGGCGGGGGCCAACCGGACCTTGAAATTCTTTGATCGGCGTTTGGCCCAAAGCGCCTATCTGGCCGCCGACCGGATCACCTTGGCCGATATCCTAGCCGCCACAGCGATAGATTTTGCCCGCATGATCAAGTTCAAGCCGCCGCAAGAATTGGAGAACTTGAACCGGTGGTATGACGGCATGATGGCCCGGCCAGCGGCCAAGGCGGGTGTCTAGGCTTTCGGTAGCCTTGCCAAGCGTGAAAATGTAAGACATAAAGATATAAGGATATCTTTATGTGATTGGCTTGGTCCATGACGTCAGAGGAAGTGATTGAGGCCTTAAGGGCCGCTGGCGAGCCAACCCGCCTGCGCATCCTTGCGCTTTTGGCCAATGAAGAACTGGCGGTTATGGAACTGAGCCAGATTCTAGACCAGAGCCAGCCGCGGGTCTCGCGCCATTTGAAGCTCTTGACCGAGGCGGGCCTGATCGAGCGCTTCCCCGATGGGGCCTGGGTGTTTTACCGGGTCGCGGCCGAACCGGGCGTGCGCCATTTTGTCGACCAGGTTTTGGACATGATCGATTCTGCCGACCTTTTGGGCCAGCGCGATGCCGAGCGGCTCGATGCCGTGCGTGGCGAGCGGTCTAGCGAGGCCCAGGCCTATTTTGAGCGCAATGCCGCGCGCTGGGATGAGATCCGCTCGCTCTATGTCGCCGAGGCTGAGGTCGAGGCCGCGATTGTGTTGGCGGCGGGCCAGGGGCCGTTTGATCGCTTGATCGATCTGGGCACTGGGGCTGGCCGGATGCTGGCCCTGCTGGGGCCGAGGGCGAGGGAGGCGATTGGCCTGGACCTGTCACAGCAAATGCTCAATGTCGCGCGGCTGCATGTCACAGAGGCTGGCCTGCAAGGGGTTGAACTGCGGCACGGCGATATCTTTGCCACGCGCCTGCCCGATGCCTGCGCCGACCTTGTCGTGGTGCATCAGGTCCTGCACTATTTGTCGGATCCCGCAGCCGCGGTCGCCGAGGCCGCAAGGCTGGTGGCGCCCGGTGGCAAGTTGCTGATCGTGGATTTTGCGCCCCATGCGCTGGAATATTTGCGCGAAGCCCACCAGCACCGCCGACTTGGGTTTTCCGATGAGGAAATGACCCGGTGGTTGACGCTTTCAGGCCTCGCTGTGCCGACGGTCCTTAGCCTGCCTGCCGTGGCGGCTCAGGGCCTGACGGTCAAGATCTGGGCCGCTCCCCATACTGGCCTCGTGCCGCAAAGGCGTTTGCATGACCATTGATCTTGGCACCAACTCCTCCATAGGCTCTGTGGCCCAGGCCGCAGGCCGCGATCAGCGCGGCGTGCGGGTCAGTTTTGAGTTCTTCCCGCCGAAGACGCCGGAAATGGAAACCTCACTCTGGTCCTGTATTGACCGGCTAGCCCCCTTGGGCCCGCAATTTGTCTCGGTCACCTATGGCGCAGGCGGCTCAACGCGCGAGCGCACCCATAGGACGGTCAAGCGCATATTGGACGAAACCAAGCTCGCCCCCGCCGCGCATCTGACCTGTGTCAATGCCGCGCGCGAAGAGGTTGATGCCGTCATCCGTCAGTACTGGGCGGCAGGGGTTCGCCATATTGTCGCCCTGCGCGGTGATCCGCCCGAAGGCCTAGGCGGGACCTATGTGCCGCGCCCGGACGGTTACGCCAATGCCACCGAGCTTTGCGCCGCCATTACCAAGATCGCGCCGTTTGAGCTTTCGGTCAGTGTCTATCCGGAAAAGCACCCCGAAAGCCCGTCGCTTGCACATGATATTGACGTGCTCAAGGCGAAGATTGATGCCGGTGCAACCCGGGCCATTAGCCAGTTCTTCTTTGATATCGACGCCTATAGCCGCTTTATCGACAAGGTGCGTGCGGCCGGGATCAGCATCCCCATCCTGCCGGGCATTATGCCGGTGACCAATTTCAAGGGCCTGGTCAAGATGGCGGCGTCTTGCCAGACCACCATCCCCGCCTGGCTGGCCAATCTGTTTGATGGGCTAGACGAGGATGCCGAAACCCGCCGCCTGCTCGCCTGCGCGATTGCCGCTGAAATGTGCGCCAAGCTGGAAGAGCGCGGCTTTAAAGATTTTCACTTCTACACCCTCAACCGCGCGGATCTGGTCTATGCCATTTGCCGGGTGCTGGGCGTTCGCGAGACGGCCTAGATTGCCCTTCTATTCGAGAAAGATTGAACCATGAGCCGTGCCGACCGTATTGCCGCCCTCAAAGCCGCCGCCGCGCAGCGTGTGCTGGTGCTGGATGGGTCATGGGGCGTCATGATCCAAAAATATAAGCTCTCGGAGGAAGACTATCGCGGCAGCCTGTTTGCGGATCACAATATGCCGCAAAAGGGCAATAATGACCTGCTGATCCTGACCCGGCCCGATATCATCACTGATCTGCATGACGCCTATTATGCCGCCGGTGCCGACATTTCCGAGACCAATACGTTTTCGTCCACGGCGATCGGCATGGCCGACTATGGCATGGAGGGCCAGGTTCGGGCCTTGAATCTCGAGGCCGCCCGCCTTGGCCGTGAAAGCGCGGATCGTTGGACCGCGAAGGAGCCGCATAAGCCGCGCTTCTTGGCTGGCTCGATCGGTCCCTTGAACCGCACCTTGTCGATCAGTCCCGATGTCAATGACCCTGCCGCGCGGTCCGTGACCTTTGATGAGGTCTATAAGGCCTATCGCGAGCAGGTCCTGGCCCTGCACGAAGGCGGCGTGGATCTCTATCTGGTCGAGACCATATTCGACACGCTCAATGCCAAGGCCGCGCTCAAGGCCATTTTGGACCTAGAAGACGAGGGGCTGGACCCCTTGCCGATCTGGATTTCGGGCACGATTACGGACCGCTCGGGCCGCACCCTGTCTGGCCAGACGGTCGAGGCCTTCTGGAACTCGGTCAAGCATGCCAAGCCGTTCGCGGTTGGGTTCAACTGTGCGCTGGGGGCTGAGCTAATGCGCCCGCATATTGCTGAGATCAGCCGGATTGCCGACACCCTGGTGGCCGCCTATCCAAATGCCGGTCTGCCCAATGCGTTTGGCGAGTATGACGAGGAGCCTCACCAGACCGGCCATATGCTGCATGGCTGGGCCGCCGACGGGATTGTCAATATTCTTGGCGGCTGCTGCGGCACAACGCCTGACCATATCCGCCACATCGCCGATGCTGTGAAGGGCATGAAACCGCGTGTTCCACCCAAACGCCCTGTCGCCATGCGCCTGTCTGGGCTTGAGCCGTTTGAGCTGGTCTAGGGGTGTGTGGGGGTGGTATGGGGTATTGTATAACCCCATGTGTTTACCCTATGCTCAAGCCTCGCATTTTGGCGGTCGAGGAGCGTCGTGATGGGCAAGATTGTCGTGAATGCTGACGTGATCTGGGCCAAGCACATATTGGGCGATGGCGACCTGATCCAGGCCCTCAATGGCCTTCCCGGTGGCGAGCCTGTGGCCCTGATCATTGATGGGGTCGAGGGTCAATGGTGCAAGATGGAGGACGGCAAGGATGGTCGCCCGACCAAGGGCCTGCGCCCTGTCGGTCGGACCAAGGCCTTCTGGAAGGCGCTCTACCAAAACCGTCTGGGCGAGGCTGTGCCAATTGATCTTGCCCCTAGAGTTTCGGCGCGCCAGCCTAGTCTGTTTGCCGCCTTGGCCAAGTCCGAACCTGAGCGTGAAGCCGCCTTGCAGGCCTTGCTGGGGCTGGCGGGGCAGGGGTGGCGCTCGGAGGGGCGCAGTGTCTCGCGTGACGAGATGCATGAGCGATGATCACGATCGATACCAATATCTTTGTCTATCTGTCGGATGATGATCAACCGGCCAAACAGACCCAGGCGCTGGAGCTGATCGGTGCCTTGGCGGCTGACAAGGTCGCCGTTGGGTTGCAGGTGGTAGGCGAGTTGCAAAATGTCCTGCGCCGTAAGCTGCGCCAGCCGCCCTGGGTCGCGGCCCAGGCGGCGCGCAATCTGATTGTGCGCTATGCCAATTTTACGGCGACCCCTTCGGCGGTCGAGCTGGCCCTGACCCAGCTGGCCGCTGGCCGCCTGAACTATTGGGATGCCCTGTTGCTCGCCTCCGCCAAGGAGGCTGGCTGCGTGCAAATCCTGTCCGAAGACCTGCAAGACGGCGCCGATGTGCTCGGTGTCCGCGTTCTCAATCCTTTTGGCCCCGAGGGGCTAAATGACCAAGCCCGCGCCCTGATCGCGTCCTGAAAGTATAATGCCCATGTCCGCCGCCACGCTGCCCCGCCCATCGTTTATCAATATTGGTGAACGCACCAATGTGACTGGCTCCGCCAAGTTTAAAAAACTGATTGTCGAGGGCAATCTGTCCGAGGCCTTGAGCGTGGCGCGCCAGCAGGTCGAGGCCGGGGCTCAGATTATCGATATCAATATGGATGAGGGCCTGCTTGATTCCAAACAGGCCATGATCACGTTTTTGAACCTGATCGCGGGCGAGCCCGATATTGCGCGTGTGCCGATCATGATCGATAGCTCTAAATGGGATGTGATCGAGGCCGGCTTAAAATGCGTTCAGGGCCGCTCCATCGTTAATTCAATCTCGATGAAGGCGGGCGAGGCCGAATTTATCGACCAGGCCAAGAAGTGCCTGCGCTATGGCGCGGCGGTGGTGGTCATGGCCTTTGACGAGCAGGGTCAGGCCGATACGGCCGAGCGCAAGATCGAGATCTGCACCCGCGCCTATCGCCTCTTGGTCGACCAGGTCGGCTTTCCGCCCGAAGACATCATCTTCGACCCCAATATCTTTGCGGTCGCCACGGGAATCGAGCAGCACGATAATTATGCCGTCGATTTTATCGAGGCGACGCGGGTGATCAAACAGAGCCTGCCGCATGCGCGCATATCCGGCGGCGTCTCGAATGTGTCCTTCAGCTTTCGTGGCAATGAGCCGGTGCGCCGGGCCATCCATTCGGTGTTTCTCTATCACGCCATTGGGGCGGGCATGGATATGGGCATTGTTAATGCCGGAGACCTGCCGGTCTATGAGACCATAGACCCCGAACTGCGCGAGGCGGTCGAGGATGTGATCCTAAACCGCCAGACGGCCCGCAATATCAGCCCGACCGAATATCTGGTCGAGATCGCACCGCGCTATAAGGGCGATAAGGGTGTGGCCCGGGTTGTGGACCTGAAATGGCGCGAGGCCCCGGTCGCCAAGCGGATCGAACACGCCCTAGTCAATGGCGTCACCGAGTTTATCGAGGCCGATACCGAAGAGGCGCGCCAAGGCTTTGAGCGGCCCTTGCATGTCATTGAAGGCCCCTTGATGGACGGCATGAATGTCGTCGGCGACCTGTTTGGTGCGGGCAAGATGTTCCTGCCCCAGGTGGTCAAGTCGGCCCGGGTGATGAAACAGGCCGTGGCCTATCTGGAGCCCTATATGGAGGCTGAAAAGGTCGGCAAGCCGCGCGAAATGGCCGGCAAGATCTTGATGGCGACGGTCAAGGGCGATGTGCACGATATTGGCAAGAACATTGTCGGGGTCGTGCTTCAGTGCAACAATTACGATGTCGTCGATCTGGGTGTCATGGTTCCCGCGGATAAGATCTTGGACGCCGCGATTGAGCACAAGGTCGATATTATTGGCCTGTCGGGCCTGATCACCCCGTCGCTCGATGAGATGGTGTTTGTTGCCCAAGAAATGCAAAGGCGCGGCTTTAACATTCCGCTCCTGATCGGCGGCGCGACCACGTCAAAGACCCATACGGCGGTCAAGATTGAGCCGGGCTATAGCGCCGGTTCGACCACCTATGTGCTCGATGCCAGCCGTGCGGTCGGCGTGGTCTCTGGCCTCTTATCCAAGACCGAAAGCGCGCGGCTGCAGGCGCAAACCCGGACCGAATACCAAAGGGTGCGCGAACAGTTCGAACGCGGCCAAGAGGCCAAGTCGCGCACACCGATCGAAGAGGCCCGCCGCCGTGCCTTTGCCATTGATTGGCAAGGCTTTGAGCCCAAGGTGCCCAGCTTTTTGGGCACCCGCAGCTTTGTGCCCTATGATCTTGCTAATCTGGCCGAACACATCGACTGGACCCCCTTCTTTGCCAGCTGGCAATTGGCTGGACACTATCCAGCCATCTTGACCGATGATGTGGTGGGCGAGGCGGCTACCAACCTATTCGCCGACGCCCAGGCCATGCTCAAACGCATTATTGCTGAGAACTGGTTTGAAGCGCGCGGCGTGGTCGGGTTCTGGCCCGCCAATGCTGAGGGCGATGATATTGCCGTCTATGCCGATGAGGGCCGCACCAGCGAAATCGCCCGCTTCCACACCCTGCGCCAGCAAATGGCCAAGTCCGAGGGCAGGGCCAATCTAGCCCTGTCGGACTTTATCGCGCCCAAGGGTTTGAAGCCCGACTATATCGGTGCCTTTGCCGTCACCTCCGGACATGGCGAGCGCCTGATTGCCGAAAGGTTCAAGGATGCCGGCGATGATTATAGTGCCATCTTGGCCGCCGCTCTTGCCGACCGTCTAGCCGAAGCCTTTGCCGAGGCCATGCACAAACGCGTCCGCACCGAGCTTTGGGGCTATGCCGCCGATGAGACCACCACGGTTGAGGACCTAATTGCCGAGAAATATGTCGGTATTCGCCCGGCGCCCGGCTATCCCGCCCAGCCCGATCATACGGAAAAAGCCACCCTGTTTAGGCTGCTGGATGCAGAGGCGGCCACAGGGATGGGCCTGACCGAAAGCTTTGCCATGACCCCCGCCTCGTCCGTGTCTGGCCTCTATTTTGCCAATCCGGCCGCGCATTATTTCGGCGTTGGCAAGATTGATCGCGACCAGGTCGAGGACTATGCGCGCCGCAAGGGCTGGGACATTAATATTGCCGAGCGTTGGTTGTCGCCTATTCTGAGCTATACGCCGCAGCATTGATGCGCCGCAGGTGAAATCGCGTGGGGCGTTGTGTTTTTGGTGTCTTGTCCCTAAGGTCGAGGCATTATGACCTTCTGGCAAAGCCTCACCCGCCTGGCGTCTGGACGTATGGACGCCGCCGATTGCGAAGACTGCCCGCCGGGCTTGCCGGGGCAGGACCCAGCCTTTTCAACGGCAGTCATCGCGCTTGGAGCAAAGCTTGCTAAGGCCGATGGCCGCGCTGATCGCTCTGAATTTGCAGCCTTTTCCGAAGTGTTCCAGTCCCCGACCGAGGAACAGCGCGATATTCAGCGTCTGTATGATCTTGCCCGCCAAACCACGCTCGGGTTTGAAGGCTATGCCAAGCGCTTGGCCAAACGCTATCGTCACTGCCCGCAACTGCTCGAAGATGTGCTTGACGGCCTGTTCTTTATTGCCCTGTCCGACGGGGTGGTGACCAGTGATGAGCTTGTTTATCTCGAGGAGGTCAGCCGCCTGTTTGGCCTATCGCCCCTAGCCTTTCGCCGCCTAAGCGCCACCCATATGGGGGCCGGGCCAGACGATCCCTATGTGATCCTTGGTATAGATGCCGATGTGCCCGATGAGACGGTCAGGGCCGCCTGGCGTAGCGCCTTGTCCGAGGCGCATCCGGACCGGGCCCTATCTCGCGGCCTGCCGCAGGATTATGTTCTGGTCGCCCAGGCCAAGTCAGCGGCGATCAATAGTGCCTATGACACAGTGATGCGCGAACGGCGTGCCTTGGTTTTTTAGCCCCGTTATAGCGCTAAGATGAAGCGCCTTGACAAGTCTAGCTGCCAAATTGATAATTGACTATTATTAGTTGTTAAATTGGAAACGATTAATGTGGTTTAATAAGCTGTTCCGTAAGCCTGCTACCGGATCATTTGCAGAGGCGATTGATAAGGTCGCTGCTCTGCCCGCGATTGGCGACAAGGCAATCGATTGGGAAGGTTTAACGGATCACATCGCATGGTTTGATCGCAAGGATGCTGCTGAAATCATCCTCAATAAGAAAAATTCGGGAAAACTGAAAAACGAAGATTATGAAATTTTAAAAAATTGGGTGGATGACGGCTATGTCATACTGAAAAACTTAATACCAGATTCTGATATTGATGAACTCAATGAATTTGTAGACGATCTCTTTAATACGAATACACCCAACACGGATATAACCTTGTTGGGATATACGCTTAATAAGGCGGTGGGAGCCACGTCTGTGCCTCATCAAGATCTGATTAAATTGTCTCCCGCTGATCGTCAGATAAATGCAAGATTGAGTCCTTGGCGCATCCACGAATTATGGGTGCAGTGCGAGGCCGCTAAGCGCATTTATTTGAATAAAAAGCTTACCGAAATCGCGTCATTGATTTTTGATCGTCCGGCCTATCCCAGGTCAACGATTAATTTCTATCTGGGTAGTCAGCAAGAATTGCACCAGGACATGTCGGTTTTTCATGTCTATCCCGGGAATTATCTGATTGGGGCATGGATCGCGCTCGAAGACATTTCGGCCGATAGTGGCCCGCTTTTGTTTGCACCGGGAACGCACAAATCAAGCCTATATCCTGATTTCCGCAACCACCCACAAACAACCCTTCGGACGTGTTCGCTTGATGTGTATGACGGCTATTACAAATTCACCAAGGAACTGGGTCACCGTGACGGCGAACCCAAAAAGTTTTTGGCCAAAAAGGGCGATGTGCTTTTGTGGCACGGCATGCTGGTGCATGGTGGCAGCCCGGTTCTCAATCCAGATTTGACCCGAAAGTCCATGGTTATTCATTACTTGACCCAAGGTGTTGACCAGACCGATAAAATAAGGGGCCCATTCAACTGGGGTTGACGCTGGGTGAGCGGGTTTTGCAAGGCTGGCCATTTGGCCCTCAAGCGGCCATATTTTGAGATGATCGTTCCAGCCGGTCTAGGGCGCTGAGGCAAGGTCATGACGGGTGAAGCGAGCATGAATTCCGAAATCAATGGGCCTTCGGCGGTTCAGCGGCTGGTTTGGTTTGGCGGCGCAGTGGTCACAGCGATTGCGGCAACTGCGGCTGCGGTTCTGGCCGTGGTGTTTGCCGCGACCGTGGTGGTGATTGCCGTGGTCAGTACAGTCTTGTTTGGCCTGATCGCCCTGGTTTTGCGCGCTCGACGTCCGGCCAAGGCCAAGGCGGATGACGGCATTATCGAGGCGCGGCATATGGGCGGGCATTCTTGGGTCGCTTATGGTTGGGACGAGCGCAAGCCCTAGGCTAGGCCTGTCAATGCCTCACTCACGGCCCAAAGCTGCGCCTGTTTGTCGATATCCCTGGCCAGGCTAGAGGCGGTAACAGGGCGAAGTTTTTCATAATATTGGCCGGTGACGCCGTCGAAATTGAGGGCTGTAGCCAACTGTGCTAGCTCGCGTCCGGAGCCGCGGGTCGAGTTCATGCGGCGAATAAATAGGCGCAAAAGCGGCAGTATCCCGTACCAGGCTATGCGCACGGGCAGGGGATAGTTTCTAGCCAGGCCTGAGCCCGGCATAAATCCAGGGTCAAACGCATTAATCGTGATCGCGCTGCCCGCCTCAGACTGGCGCCGGGCCATCTCAAAAGCGGTCATAATGTTGCACAGTTTCGAGGTCGTATAGGCCCGTCGGCCAGCGGTCATGCTGTCTTCACCGCCCCAGTCTGGCTTGGCAAACTCGCTCGGGTGACGCCAGATCGGACCGGGCAGGCCCGTCTTGGTCGCCGGATCATGCGTGCCGCTGGCGACAAACAAGATGCGGCCATTATCGGCCATCAAGGGCAGCATCAGATTGGCAAGCAAAAAATGGCCTAGATGATTGACGCCAAACGTGGTTTCAAAGCCGTCCGAGGTCGCGGTCGCGGGCGTTACGGTCTGCAAGCCGGCATTGCAGATCAGGGCGGCAATCTTGGAACCATTGGTTTTGGTCAGGTCCTCAACAAACCTGCGAATACTGGCCAAGGCGGCCAAATCCAGCGCGCGGACCTCGATCGCGCTTGCGCCGGTTTGGCGGCCAAGTTTTTGCGCTGCGACCTGACCACGAGTCACATCGCGGACGGCCAGAATAAGGGCCTGTTGGGGATTGCGCTCCAACAAGGCGCGAGCCGTGTCATAGCCAAGGCCAATATTGGCACCCGTAATGACGATTGGGTCAGGAGCGGTCATATCCAATAGTCTCATCCAGATTAGCGGCACCCAAACTCCACTTCGGAACGGTGTTTGTGTCAAGTCCTTAATCCGCGGCACGCTTGTTTGCGCGCTAGGGTCGCTCTAGGGTGGGCCAAGATTTTGTTCGTTGGGAGATCAGATATGCACAGTCGTAGAGACCTTTTGGCGGGCGCGGGCGCCCTAGCCGTGGCAACCCATCTTCCCGGCCTTGCTTTCGCCGCTCAGGACCCAGCGGTCCAGCTCAATGGCCTGTTCGATAGCTTTGTGCAGGAGGCCATGCGCCGGTCGCCCGAGCTCCTGACCGGTCTTGGCATGGATACGGGGGCCAGGGCGGCCGCCAAGGGTCAGCTCGATAACCGCTCGGCAGCGGCCCTGGATCAGGATAGGCTCGATAATGCCTCGCGGCTCAAGCGCTTGCAGGTTGTCGATCGCAAGGCCCTCAAGGGCATGGATGCGATCAATTATGACACGGTGGAGTTTTCGCTGGTCGTGGCCGATCAGGCCAATCAGCTAAAGGCCTATAGCGGATCTGGCGCGGGCGCGCCTTATGGGCTTAGCCAATTGACCGGGGCCTATCAACAGGTGCCGGACTTTCTCGATAGCCAACACAGCATTGAGACCAAGGCCGATGCCGACGCCTATTTGTCCAGGCTAGAAGCCTTTGCCGTGGCGCTTGATCAAGAAGCCGCCGTGGTGCGCCGCGATGTTTCCAAGGGCATTGTCCCGCCCGATTTTGTTTTGGAGCGCACGCTTGGCCAGATGAATGGCCTGCGCGCCCTGTCGGCGGACAAGGCTTCCCTCGTCCAGTCGGTGGTGCGCCGGACCAAGGAAAAGGGCATTAGCGGCGACTATGCTGGGGCGGCTAGCAAGATCTATCAGGACAAGATCCAGCCCGCACTCGGGCGTCAGGCCGATCTGATTGCCAGCCTGCAAAAGGGCGCCGTGCATGATGCCGGGGTATGGCGTCTGCCCGACGGCGAGGCCTATTATGCCGCCTCGCTCAAGCAATCGACCACCACCACAATGAGCGCCGATGAGATCCATAAGATGGGCCTCGACCAGGCCGCTGAACTGACAGGGCGAATTGAAACCATCCTCAAGGCCCAAGGCCTGACCAAGGGCACGGTCGGTGAGCGCATTCGCAGCCTCTATAAGGACCCGCGCTTTCTATATCCCAATACCGATGCCGATAAGGAGCGCCTATTGGGCGATCTGAACAAGCAGGTGGCGGCGGTCCAGGCCAAGCTGCCGCAATATTTCGCCACCCTGCCCAAGGCCAAGGTCGAGATCCGGCGTGTGCCCGCCTATATCGAGGCCGGCGCGCCCGGCGGCTATTACAATGCCCCGTCCATGGATGGGAAACGGCCCGGCGCCTATTATATCAATCTGCGGGATACGGCGGAAAATCCGACCTGGACCCTGCCAACCCTGACCTATCACGAATCCATTCCGGGCCACCATTTGCAGATCGCCATGCAGCAAGAAGCGCCCTTGCCCCTGATCCGGCAATTTGGCGGCTTTAGTGCCTATGTCGAGGGCTGGGCCCTTTATGCGGAGCAATTGGCGTTTGAAATGGGCATGTATGACCAGGACCCATTTGGCGAGGTCGGCTATCTGCAATCAGCCCTGTTCCGCGCCTGCCGCCTGGTCGTTGATACGGGCATGCACCATAAGCGCTGGAGCCGTGAACAGGCGATTGAATTCATGGCCACGACCGATGGCGATCTGGTCTCGGCGGTCACAACTGAAATTGAACGCTATTGCGTGTGGCCAGGTCAGGCCTGTAGCTACAAGGTCGGTCATGCCATGTGGAACAAGCTGCGCAGCCAGGCCAAGACCGCGCTCGGTGACCGCTTCGATATCCGCCAATTCCACGATGCCGGCCTGCTGGCCGGGGCCATGCCTCTGACGGTTCTGGAACACGTGATCGGGGATTATGTGGCGGCGAAGAAGGCTTAAAGATTTGGTTTAATGAGATTAACCCTAGGTATGCTCGCCTAGGGTTAATTTTTAAATGAGAACATATTGCCAACTCAGAACAAAACATGTACACATGAGTCTGTCATTCCTTTTGCCAGCGGGGCACAGCCGGATGGCAAGAATCGTGGGATAAGGGATTCCAACAATGAGCCAGGCGGTGTTGAGACTCGTGGGAAAGCAAGAAGCAGATAAGCAACGCGCGCTCGAGGCGGCGCTTGCACAAATCGATCGGGCCTATGGCAAGGGCTCTGTGATGAAGCTCGGCGATAAGGGCAAGATTGTTGAGATCGAGTCGGTCTCGACCGGGTCCTTGGGGCTGGACATGGCCCTTGGCATTGGCGGCTTGCCGCGTGGCCGGGTGGTGGAAATCTATGGCCCGGAAAGTTCGGGCAAGACCACCTTGGCCCTGCATGTTGTGGCCGAGGTGCAAAGGGCAGGCGGCACGGCGGCCTTTGTCGATGCCGAACATGCGCTCGATCCCAGCTATGCCCATAAGTTGGGTGTTAATCTGGACGAGCTCTTGGTCTCCCAGCCCGATACGGGCGAGCAGGCGTTGGAAATCACCGATACCCTGGTGCGCTCGGGCGCGGTGGATGTGATCGTGATCGATTCCGTCGCGGCCTTGACGCCGCGCGCGGAAATTGAAGGCGAGATGGGCGATAGCCTGCCCGGTCTGCAAGCGCGCCTGATGAGCCAGGCCCTGCGCAAGCTGACCGGCTCCATCTCCAAGGCCAAGACCCTGGTGATCTTTATCAACCAGATCCGCATGAAGATTGGCGTCATGTATGGCAGCCCTGAAACCACGACGGGCGGCAATGCGCTGAAATTCTATGCCTCGGTGCGTCTGGATATTCGCCGCACTGGCTCGATCAAGGT
>CANGCO010000040.1 GCA_947452365.1 Caulobacteraceae bacterium | reverse complement strand
GATGGAGTCCACCTCGTCGACAATACAGAAATGATGGCCGCGCTGGACCATTTCCTCGGTCGAATAGACCAGATTGTCGCGCAAATAGTCGAAGCCGAACTCATTATTGGTGCCATAGGTGATGTCGCTGCGATAGGCGCGCTGACGATCGCCTTGGCTCAAGCCATTGACGATCACGCCAACTGACAGGCCCAGAAACTTGTAGACCTTGCCCATCCATTCGGAGTCGCGGGCGGCTAGATAGTCATTGACCGTAATGACATGCACGCCCTTGCCGGACAGGGCATTGAGATAGGTTGGCGCGGTGGCGACCAAGGTCTTGCCCTCGCCGGTACGCATTTCGGAAATGCCGCCTTGGTGCAGGACCATGCCGCCGACCAGCTGCACATCGTAATGGCGCTGACCGAGTGTGCGGCGAGACGCCTCGCGCACGGCGGCAAAGGCCTCGTTCATAATGTCATCAAGCGTTGCGCCCTTGGCCAGCCGGTCCTTGAATTCCTGGGTCTTGCCACACAGGGCCTCATCGCTCAGGGCCATGTATTCTGGCTCGAGGGCATTGATGAGCAGGGCACGGGCCGCGAAGGCCTTGACCTTGCGGTCATTGGGAGAGCCGAAGAGCTTTTTAGCGAAGCCGAGCATGAACTGGTCCGATGGTCGCGAGGAAAGCGCACGGGGGAGGCCGTGACGCCCTTAGGTCTAGCATGTTAAGACGTTAAGCCTTATCGCCTGCGAATCCGGACACCGGACCTTGGGCGAAAAACTCCTCGACTTGCACGCGCGCGAGACTTAAGCACCGGCCCTGTTCGTGTCAACGTAACGGGTTTTTCTTTTCCTGACCGGAGTTTGGCCTCATGCCCCCCAGCCACGGTTTCGGCCTTACCAAATTCCTTTGTCTGGGCACGGTTTTATTGGCCTTGAGCGCCTGTGGACCGGGCAAGATTGATGACAAACCGCCCGAGCGCGGCGATGTCGCTGCAGCCCGTATCGGTAATCAGACCATCTGGTCATCGGACGTCAAGCGCGAAGCCATTTCTCAAGGCCTGATTGGCCAGGGGGAGCCCCTGGACGCCTCGTCGGACCTGTTTCGCCGGGTATTGGACGAGGTGATTGACCAAAAACTGCTGGCAGCCGAGGCGCGCAGACGCAAGCTAGACACCAATCCCTTGGCCGCGCGGCGGCTCGCGGCGGCGCAAGAGCGGGTGCTGGGCGATCTCTTGGTCGAGCAATCGGTCGAAAAGGCGGTCAATGAAGGCGCGATCCGCTCGCTCTATCAAGACCAGCTCAAACAGGCTCGCCAGTCCGAAGAATTCCGCGCCCGCCAGATCGTGGTTGGCACCCAGTCTGAGGCTGAGTCGATACGCAAATTGCTTGCTACCGGGGCCTCATTCGAGGCCTTGGCCATGGAGCGCTCGATTGATTCGGCTACCCGCTTTAATGGTGGCGATCTGGGCTATTTTACCGCTGATGTCATGCCGGAGGCCTATGTTGCGGCCCTGAAATCGGCCATGCCCGGTTCCGTGGTCGGGCCAGTCAAGACCGATGTTGGCTATGCTGTTCTAAAGATTGAGGATCGTCGCCCCGAGGAGCCAATTACGCTGGAAGCCGCCAGGCCGCAGATTGTGCGTTTCCTGACTTATGATCAGGTCCGCGAATTGCTCGAACGCCTGCGCAAGCACGCCAAGATCCAGACCCTGATCGGCCCGCCCCTAGATGTGCCCGGTGCGCCGTCTGAACCCGCCTCTGCGCCGCCGGAAGCTCCGGCCGCAGCACCCGCAGTTGCCGCACCTGCGGCCAAGCCGGGCAAACCCTCATGAGCGGCGCATCGATCTTGCAAAGACTGCTGGATTACACGGCCCAGCTCCTGAACCCGGTGCGCGCCAGCGGTGGGCCGGGCAAGCCGGGTCTCTTGGTCTCGCCGCTGGCCGTGTCCTTCCCCAATATCTTGCCCGTCGAGGGGGTCGAGATCGCCATTGGCCGGGCCGGTTATTACAAGCATCTGCGCGACGATGTTCTGGTCATGCGCTTTTCAGAAGGCACGACCTGCGCCGGTGTCTTTACCCGCCATGCGGTGGGCTCAGCCCCGGTCGACTGGTGCAAGCGCCAGCTCGAGGCCTCAGGCGGTGAGGATATCCGCGCCCTGGTGGTCAATGCGGGCTGTGCCAATGCCTTTACCGGCAAGCCAGGCGCCGATGCGGCCCGGCGCGTGGCCTCGGCCGTGGCTAAGCGGCTGGATATCCGCCAGCGCGACATCATGCTGGCCTCAACGGGCGTTATCGGTGTGGTGCTGGACGATGCCAAGCTGACCGCGCGCCTGCCAGAGCTAGAGGCTGACCTCGATGGCGGTCAAAGGAGCTGGGCCGATGCCGCCCAGGCCATCATGACTACGGACACCTTTGCCAAGGGCGCGTTTGCCACGGCCATGATCGAGGGTGTGCCGGTGCGGATTGCTGGGATCACCAAGGGCTCTGGCATGATTGCGCCAGACATGGCGACCATGTTGGCCTTTATAGCGACCGATGCCGCCATCGCGCCCGCTGCCTTGCAGGCCCTGGTTAGCCTCTATACCCGTACCACGTTTAACGGGGTTACGGTCGATGGGGACACCTCGACCAATGATACCTGCCTGTTGTTTGCTACGGGTAAGTCCGGCGCGCCCAGAATTGCCCGGGCCGGGGATCGCAGGCTGGCCGATTTTCGCGAAAAGCTGGAACAGGTCATGCTCGATCTGGCGCTTCAGCTCGTGCGCGACGGCGAGGGGGCCAGCAAATTCGTCAAGATCACGGTCAGCGGTGCGCAGTCGCCCGCCTCGGCCCGCAAGATTGCCAAGACGGTGGCCGAATCGCCGCTGGTCAAGACCGCCTTTGCCGGAGAAGACGCCAATTGGGGCCGGATTGTCATGGCGGTTGGCCGCGCCGATGAGCCGATCAATCGCGAGCGTCTCGGCATCCGGTTCGGTGATCTGGTCGCCGCGGTCGATGGCGCGGTCTCGCCCGGCTATGACGAGGCGGCCATGAGCGCCTATATGAAAAACGCCGAGCTCGAGGTCAGTGTCGATGTGGGCGTCGGCCGCTCCAGCGCTTCGGTCTGGACCTGTGACCTGACCAAGCGGTATATCGAGATCAATGGCGATTACAGAAGCTAAACCCGCCCTGCCCTTGGTCCCACCCCTGGTCCTCGTCGTGGCCTGCGCCCTGGTCGATACAGACGGCCGGGTGCTGATCTGCAAACGGCCCGAAGGCAAGGCGCTCGCGGGCCTATGGGAATTTCCCGGCGGCAAGGTCGAGCCGGGCGAGGGGCCAGAAGCGGCCCTGATCCGCGAAATGGACGAAGAACTGGGCATTACGATTACGGCCAGTTGCCTGGCCCCGTTCGTCTTTGCCTCGCACAGCTATGAGACCTTTCACCTTCTTATGCCGCTTTATCTTTGCCGGCGCTGGGAAGGTGTGGTGGTGGCCAAGGAGCATGCCGCCCTAGCCTGGGTCAAACCCAACGCCCTCAGCACCTATGCCATGCCCCCGGCAGACGCGCCGCTGGTGGCCTATTTGCGCGATTTTTTGTAGACCGCCCCTAGAGCTTTTCGCGTTTGAGCTTGATGCCGGCGCCTTCGCGGTCCCAGGTGTCGGGGGTGATGCCATCCTTGCGCAGCTCGGCCTTCATGACCTTGGCGGTTGGAGTCTTGGGCAGTTCATCCAGGATGCGGATATAGCGCGGGACCATGAAATAGGGCAGGCGGCCTTCGAGAAAGCTGATCAGCTCTGCCTTATCAATGCTGCGGCCCGGCACGGGCGCGATCACGGCCATGACCTCGTCTTCGGAATAGGCACTTGGCACGCCGATCACAGCGGCTTCGCGCACATCGGGATGGGCGACAATATCGTTCTCGACCTCAAAGGATGAGATGTTTTCGCCGCGGCGTCGGATGGCGTCCTTGACCCGGTCGACAAAGTAATAATAGCCGTCCTCGTCGCGCTTAAAGGCGTCGCCGGTATGGAACCAGCCATTGCGCCAGGCCTTGGCTGTCCCCTCTGGATTATTGTGATAGCCGCTATTCATGGCAAAGGGCCGGTCGGTGCGCACTAGCATTTCGCCAACCGCCCCAATCGCAACCTCGCAATCATTCTCGTCGACCAGCCGCACATCCACGCCGCGCCGCACCGTGCCGCACGTGCCCGGCTTGACCGGATTAGGTTCAGACACAATCGGGGACGATATCTCGGTCATGTTGAAAATCGTATAGATATCAATGCCAAACCGGTCATGGAACGGGCCCGACACCTCGGTCAGGGGCACCATGAGGGCGGTGCGGACCTTGTGGTCGCGGTCAGCATCGCTTGGCGGGTTCTTGATCAGGAAGGTGGCCATGACGCCGAGCAAGAAGATCGAGGTGCACTCGGTCTTGCGGACAAAATCCCAAAAGGTGTCGGTGGAAAAATTCTCCATCAGGGCAATCGATCCGCCCCTTGCCAACATTACAAAAGGCAAGCCTAGCCCGCCAATATGGAAGATCGGCATATTGACCAAGAACCGGTCCTCGCCGGTGATGAACGGCCAGCTATCGGGTCCTGCATTGGTATAAAGGTGCAGATAGGACGACAAGACGCCCTTGGATGGCCCGGTGGTGCCAGACGTATAGATGACCGATTGGGTGTCCCAAGGCTCGATCGGCCGGGCCAGCGGCGCAAGTTCGTCCTCAGTGCCCGTCAGGCTTTCAAAGGCGCTCGAGGTAAATCGCGCGGGGGCCTGGCCATCGCCCAGCACCACCACATGACGTACGGCGGCAGGATCGGCATCTTCCAGACGCTCCAATAGGCCCGCATGGGCAATTAGCAGGCTGGCATCGGAGTTTTTGAGCACATGTTCTAGAATTGCGCCGCGATAGGCCGTGTTAAACGGCACAAACACCGCACCCAGATAATTGATCGCATAAAAGGTCAGAAGCGCCTGGCGGCAATTGGGCAACCAGACCGCGACATGGTCGCCCTGTTTGACACCAAGCTTTTGTAGGCCGACCGCCACGGCAATGGTTTGGGCTCGCAACTGGCTATAGGTCCAATGACTGCCGTCCTCGAATACCGCATAGACCTGATCGCCGCGCTCCTGGTCCATCCGGTCCATCAGGTCGCGCAGCACGCAAACCGAGCGGCCCGGGACGCGGTGGTCTCCGTGGGTGGCGCTGGAGAGGGTTGTCGATGTCATAGCCATGCCCCGATTTAGCGGTCCGGTAGAAAAATCTACTAGCTTGATCTTAACCTACTGTCTTGGCGCCTAGGCGGCAATGGGGCGAGCCGGTGAGGGCTCAGATTTGTCAGGCCGATCTTGTCGCTGGCAGGGTAATCTTCATGACCATGGTAATGGCATCCATCACCACCTCGGTCGCCGACCAGCGTCCACCGTCGTGATACCAGTTGGCAATCCAGCTGAGCAGGCCACTGATCCAGATCGCCGCGCGGGATGCGTCTTCAAACTCAAACTCGCCCGCAGCCTTGCCCTTTTGCAAAAGGGCGCTGAGCTTTTGATCGAACTGGTGGCGAAGTAGGCGAATGCGCCGGGCCTCGTCGGGCTCCAGGCTCATTTCTTCACGTTGATAGACGCTAATATAGCGCTGATTTTCGATAATGATCCGGGCGACCCGCTCGACCACCATTTTCAGCTGCTCGGTCGCCGTGCCCTCGACGGCTAAGGCGTCTTCTAAAGCGGTGAGAGACAGCTGAATACCGACCTGACAGATCTCAAACAGCAATTCGCTCTTATTGCGATAATAAGAATAGATGAAGGGCTTGGTCACCTGAAGCTGCTCAGCCACGGCGTCTAGGGTGGTCGCCTCATAGCCACTCTTAAAGAATAATAGGCTGGCTTCTTCGACAATGCGCCGGCGCTTATATGCGGCGATCTCGTTCTTGAGCGGTGCAGTCTGTCGCTTAGCCGCTTTTGCTTCGGTCATTCATTCTTTTTCCGCAAGATCGGCGTGAGGCAACAGACTTAGCCGCCTCACGCCCAAGATCAAGCTAGTGTGCGTTTTAGCCAACAGCGGTGCGCAAGATTTCCATAACATCCTCGGCCTTGGCGATCGGGCGAGGATTGGTGCGGCCCCAAAAGTCTTCGAGCGTGTATTCCGCGATCAGGGGGAACTGATCCTCGGACACGCCCACGGCCTTGAGGCTGCGCGGCATGCCAAGGCCGCCGATCAGCTTGTCGAGCAGGTCTGAAGCGGAGCGCCTCGCATCGCCTAGGCAGGCGCTGATGCGCACCTGACGATGCGCATTGACCGGGGCATTAAAGGCCTGAACAAAGGGCGACATCACACAAGACGTATAGCCGTGTGGCACGTCGCAAGTGCCGCCTAGCACATGGCCGATGGCATGGCTGGCCCCCATGGGCACGCCCCCCAGAATGGGCAACATGGACTGCCATGCGCCGATCTGGCACTTAAGCCGCGCATCCAGATCGCCTGGATTGGCCTTGACCTTGGGCAGGCCCTCGGCCAGCAGGCGAAGCGCGCTATCGGCAATGCCGTCGCAATAATCGTTGGATTGCAGCGAGCCTAGGGTCTCGACCGCATGGTCAACCGAGCGCACGCCAGTCGAAAGCCACAGCCATTCGGGCGTATGGACGGTAATGGCGGGATCGAGAATGACGGCAATCGGCACCATCATGCGCTGTTCAAAGCCTTGCTTGAGCTTGATGCGCTCATCCGTTGCGCCGGAGAGGGGGTTGAACTCGCCGCCGGACAGGGTGGTTGGCACGCAGATGGCGCGAATATCGGGCGCATCGAACACAGGCTGCACGACGCTGCCGTCTTCTTCGACATAGGTGCGGAAGCCGTCAAAGCCTTCAATCGTGGTTATGTTGTGCTTGAGGCAGATGAGTATGATCTTGCCGGCATCGGTGACCGAGCCACCGCCGACGGTTACCACCAGATCCGTATTGACCGCCCGGGCCCTTTCGGCGGCGACCAGAACATCACTGCGCGGCGCATTGGGGCGGATGCCGGTATGGGTGGCGGCATGGCGGCTGCCAAGCGCCTTTTCGATCTTGCGGATCTCGACGGTTTGTTCGTTTAGCGTGCTGCCCGCCAAGATAAAGACGCGCTGGGCGTTTAGGCGCTCGGCCTCAGCGGCAATGGCCTGCGCCGCGGGCACGCCCAGATGAACCCGCTCGGTGGCTGTTAAGACGACCTGTGCTGCCGCAACCATGGTGATGTTCCCTCTGAGCTTGGCGGTCAGCCCGCCTTTTATTGCTGTTACTCGACAGTAGCAAAAACCATGTCTCGGTCAATCGGCTGGGAACACTGTTTGATTTTTCTGATTGTCGCCGGTCAGTGCGGGCGGTTGCAAGCACCGGCAAACCTTAACAAATCGTTACCCTTGCATTCACTAATACGCCCAATAAGGCGCCACAGCCCCCAAATTGGGCGGTGAACGCCTTTGAAAGCCCACTCAGTTCTGACACAAATCAAGGATTATAGGGGCTTTTTGATCGCTCTGCCCGTCTGACGTGTGTGCAGACTCGGTTGTGATTGATCGGCTCCGGGTGCCGTTTGGTGCTGATGTCGCAACGATTTTCACCGCGTCAGGGGATTTTGACGTTGGTCGATCAGGGAGCCCAGCATGAAGCCGATATTCAGCCGGTCAAGGCAGATTGGTCGATCAAGCCACGCTTATGGCGTCTTGGTCGCCGGTTTACTGATTGCTTTGGTATCTTCGCTTGGTGCGACCAGCAGCGTCCAGGCCAATGGTCTAGGGGAAAACTTCGACTGGCAGTTCCAAACAACCACCGACAAGGCGGCGATGGTGGCTATGCAGGATTTGATTCAGAAGCGTAAGGGCGGCTACTACGCGGCACCGATCTATAATACCAAGATCGATCGTCAGTATAATTGCAATGTCGCGGCTAGCGGCCAGGGCAATAATGGCTCGAACTCGACCGTAACCCATTCGCCCAATACGAACGGTTCTTCCGTCAACCCGATCGGTAATCAGAATTCGACCACCACGACCGGGACCCCCAGTTTTGGCGGAACATCGGGCGTGGATTCAGACCAAACCAATGCTGGGGCAGTATCTGGGTCCCTAACGGGATCGACGAGCACTGCGGTCAGCGGTCAGGCTTGGCAAGCTCTAAACTCCGACCAGTCCAATTCCGGCGCGGTTGTTTCGTCTGTGACCGGCTCGACCGCCTGCACATTCGGTGCCTATGGCGCTTTGAACTGAAACCCCAGTCATGACCCAGAGCGAACAATCGCCAAATTTGGGTCGAACGCCCCTCTCCAGCGGGTTGTCAGTCGCGGCCTTGCTTACCCTTCTGCTTGGCTTGAGCGGATGCGGCACGCTTGAACAACAATTAATGAAAACCGGTGAAGTGCCCATGACGCGGGGCGCACCGGTCCGTGACAATGTCACCCCTATGGATGCGCCCCTGGTGTGTTTTGCCGACCGACTGGCGGCTTCGCGCCGTCCTCCGGTCGTGATCGCGGTTGGGGATGTTAAGGACTATACCGGCAAATACAGTGTCGGTGAAGGCAATGCCGTGACCCAGGGCGGCGCCCTGATGGTTTATGGCGCGCTTGGCAAGCTCGACGGCACGGTCCAGATCGCCGAGCGCTTTGACCCAGTGATTGCCGAGCGTGAACTGGGCTATATGGATCGTCGCCAGCTTGGCGATAATCAGCTGCACGATTCTGGCGCACCCAATTCGGGTCAAAAAGTGCCGTGGCTGCCCTATTTTGGCGGCACGATTGTGCAGTCGAACTATTATATTGTCGGCGGCATTACTGAGCTGAACTATAATATTCGCTCGGGTGGCGTTGATGTGACGCTCGACCAGATCGGACCCAAGGCGCGAACCTTTACCGAAAGCATAGCGGTCGATCTGCGGATTGTGGATACGCGGACCATGATGGTGGTTCGCACGGTCAGCTTGACCAAGCAGTTCACTGGTTATGAGGTGAATGCCAATATTTTCCGATTCTTTGGCAGCGACCTGTTCGACCTCAATATCGGCGCCAAGGGGCAAGAGCCCCTGCAATTTGGTATTCGCACGGCGCTGGAAGAGGCGACCATGAAACTGGTGGGTTCGGTCACCGGGGTCAGTCCAGAGACCTGTATCGATCAGATGGCGTCCGCGCATGCGGCCCAGTCTGCTTCCAGCGGCAATCCCTATGCTAATCCAGCGGGCCCTTATCCGCGCCCACAAAGCGCCCAATATGTTCCGCCGCCGCAGCCACAATACCGGCCAACCGGCGCCGTGCCAATAAATGAGTCGCCGAGCAGCGCGGTCAAGATGACGGGCAGCGGTATGCCGGTCGTGTTCCAGTTCGGGTCGGTTACGATCAGTGGGGCCTCCATGTCCATGCTCGATCAGATTGTCGAGGCGGCCAAGTCCGGCTCGGTCGAGGTTGTGGTTCAGGCGCCAGATACCGAGGTCTGGGATCCGCAAAAGCGTGAAAACCTGACCATTGACCGGGTGCGCGCAATCTCGTTTGCCTTGGTCTATCGAGGCATTGCCCCAGCCGCCGTGAATGTGACTTGGAAGCCTGATGCTTCCGACACCAATGTTCGGCGGAGTGCGCCCGGCCTCCAGACTGTTGCCAAGATTAAAATCGGTGGTTGATTAACTATTACTGATAAAATCTCCGCAATATTCTTTGTTGATTTAAATTTTAACGAAATTTTTACTCAAAATTGACACATTGTCTGCCGATAGATCGGTAATTCAGTTGCGATTGAATTCGAAATTCTGGCAATGTGTTGTGAGGACTTAATAATGCTTCGTGCGCCATCCGCAAAATCCTTAATGACCCGGGCGCTTTGCGGCGCTGCGGTGTCCTTGCCCCTGTTGTTTGCGGCCCTGCCGGCCTTGGCCTCGGATGCGACGGGGAAATTCACGGCTCGGGGGGTTGGGTCCAATCCCTGTTCCGCCGTATTGACGTCTTTAAAAGACGATAAGATCGCTACCTCGCTCTATGGGTCTTGGTTGATGGGCTATGCCAGTGCCTATAATCGCAATGTGCCCCAGACCTTTGACATATTGCCGACCGCAACCGGGTCCGACCTGATGGGGATTGTCATGGCCGTGTGCCGGATTTCCCCCACCGCCTCTCTGGAAACGGCGACAGCCCAGGCCTTGGCGGCGATTGCCCCCATGCGGCTGACCCGTGAAACCCCTCTGGTCAAGGTCGTCTCGGATGGCAAGAGCGTCGATATTCGCCAAGAAGCCGTGACCAATCTGCAGCAGGGCCTGCTGGATAAGGGCCTGTATCGCGGCCCCGTCAATGGCGTGAGTTCGCCAGCCCTGATCACGGCGATCAAGGCGCTTCAGACGCGGGAAAAGCTGACGCCAACGGGTCTGCCTGACATCGATACCCTGATCCGCGCCGTACTGAAGAAATAACCAAGACCGACCGAAATTATTAAGGGGCCCGCCAACTGGCGGGCCTTTTTTTGTTTAACAACAGGGTTTTTCGTCGGTTGTATGGTTAACCAAACCCTAATGTGCTCATAACGGCGAGGGCCTCCCCATTTTGGGCGGCTAGGCGTTTTTCTAATTTGGCATAGTGTGTGCCTCTATCCCCAATCTAGATCATAGCCCGTCCGGCTTGGATCTTGGTCCAGGCTGGTGCGCTCAAGCACCGAAAAATCTTAGGGGTTAGAGATGACGACACGTTCCAAAATCAACCGCAGTTCGGCGCTTAGAAGCCGTCTGTTCGGCGGCGCCAGCGCCGTGATCCTCGCCTCCATGGCCGTCAGCGGCGCGCACGCCGGAACCTCGACCTTGACCGGCAGCGGCACCGCCGTTGTTGTGTTGGACGCTGTCACCTCGGCCCTAATCTCAGGCCAGACCATTCTGACCGCAGATGCGTCCGGCACCATTTCGGCCGTCACATCGAACACCACGACGTCTCAGTCGCTCACCACCTTGACCAGCGCCAGCAGCAGCCTGAGCAGCCAGGCGATTACAGCCTCGGCCGTTGGCAATACAGACTCCATGACATCGGACCTCAGCCTACTGAGCGGTTCGACCTATAACAGCATGGGCCTGACCAATATCGAAATGGGTTATGGCATTGTCAGCAGCGCGCTGGGTTCCAGTGGGTCGGGCAATACCTTGAAGGTCGAATTGACGGGCATGACCAATAGCTCGGTGACCAATAGCAGCAATACGATGGCAGCCTCGACCATCGTCAATAATGCCGCATCGACGCTCAGTGGCACAGTGCCCAATGCCTATTCAGGCAACACGGTGGGCAGCGCCGCGCTGAATGCCGACCTGGCTGATATTACGCCTACAGCGGCGCCAGCGACCTTGGCGGGCAATCTCATCATCAATTCGGTTCAGCTGACCAATACGGGCTTGGTGGACTCCACGGCCGTTGCTGAAACCAATAAGATTAAGACCGCCTTGACCGGCACGGCCAATGGCACGATCACGGGATCCTTTGCCGAAGACAGCAATGCGATTTCAGCGACGTTTAAGGCCAATAAGGAAACCAGCACAGTTGTGGTCTCTGCCGGCACAGATCCAACCTTGAACGGTTCGGTCGTGCTGGGCAATCTGCAGGTCTATGCGGGTAATAATCTGACGGTCGCCGCCGCCTATAATAACAATTCGACCATTTCTTCCAGCGTGGATGCGGCCTCGGGCTATTCCTCGACCCTGACCGGCACCCAGCAGGTCAAGAGCAATACGATCAGCTCATCGGCCGCAGGCAATGAATCGATTGGCGCCACCACCGGCACCTATGGCCAGAGCATCACGCTCGCCGATAGCATGAGCTATGACGGCGTTGCCTCGACGGGTGCGATATCCAACACGTTTGTTAACTCGGACACCACGGCGCCAACCGTGACCGCCACGGGCGATCTGGTCATTGCCAATAATCAGGCGATTAACGGCATCACCCTGACGCCAAACCTTTTGGGTGCAAAGACGGCCACCGCTACGATTAGCGGCATTGTCAATGCCCTGACCAATGGCGCCTTGACCGTGTCAAGCAATGCCGTGACCTCGGCGGTCAATGGCAATAATGCCTCGAGCGGCTTGTTTACCGGTAGCGGCGCGGCCAGCTTTGACGGCACGGCCTCGGTTGCCAGCGAACAATTGAACAAGGCCGTGGCGATTACGGCCTTGACCAGCGGCACGACCATCTCGGCAGGCGTGATTGGCAGTGCTGGTACCGGCACGGGTACGGTGCTTGCCTCGACCAATAGTGCTGTGACCTTGTCGTCCAACGCGATCGATGCGACGGCCTATGGCAATAAGCTGACCCAGGCGGTCGGCCTTACGGCCTCTGACATTAACCTGAACTCGACAGCGACGGCGGTTGTTCTGACCGAGGTGAGCGCAACGACCAATACGGTGTCTGCCCCCGTTGGCCTGATGAGCAGCCAGCTCAGCACGGCAGGGACGGTGAATGCGACCGCATCAACCGGCGCGATTACCATGACGATTGATGGCACCGCCCTAACTGAGGCTGGTGACACCTTCACGGTTGGTAGCAATACCCAAACCGCCAATGCGATCGGCAATAGCGACAGCAATACCTTGACCCTGTCGGGCACGACGGTCAGCACCGGCGGCGGCGTTTTGAACCAGCAATATGCTGATGCGACCTCGACCGTTACTGGCGCGGTTACCGGCACCGATAAGTTGACGGTTGCGGGCGCCATGACCGCCGGCAGCGCCGCTTCGCTTTCGGACAATACGGCACGGGCCCTCGGCTATGGCGCCATTTCGGCCAATGCGATCAATGTTACGGCCAATACGGTTACGCCCTTGGCGGCAACGACGACGTCCTCGTCTCTGACCTCGACGACGGCCGCCATTAATGCGGGCTATGCCATTGCCAATGAGCAGTCGCTGATTAACGGCGCGACGGTTTCGGCAACGGCGGGGCCAAATGGTGCCGATGCTATGTATTATCTGTCGGCTAAGAGCCTTGCCAACAGCAGCCTCGCTGATGATCGCAATGCCGTGATCACGGCCGGTTATGGCAATCAGGCCAGCAATGCGATTGTCTTGGCAATTGGAACAACCGCGACCTCGGGTTCGGCCTATTCCAACCTCGCCTCGGTTGGCAATGTGCAAAACAATGCCGCAGCGATCACCTCGACCATCACGCCTTCCTTGGCCCTGGTTGATACCCTGGTCAGCACGACGGTTGCCAATTCGGCGATCACGTCCTCGAACAATACGCTTCTGGCCCAGGCCAATGGTAACCGCGCTGCAAGCAATAGCTTGGCGGTCACGGGCACCAGCCTGATCCTGAAGGACGGCGCTTCTGGAACCGTTTCGCCAGTCGTCGGCACAATGAGCTATACGTCGAGCACGGGCACTGAGGCTGCGGAAGCCGCCTTGACGGTCCAGAGCTTGCAGGCGAGCGCCACGGGCACAGTGGCAGCCAGCATTGGCGGCGGTGTCGCCGGTGTCTTGACCACGGTTACGGGTGCCTTGAGCGACTCTTCGGTTCTGGCCCTGGCCAATACCGAAACCGCGTCTGCCAATGCCAATCTGGCCTATAATACCCTGTCGGTTGCGACCGATACCTTGCAGACCACGGCCGGTATTCAAGGCGTTCAGACGTCATCGGGTGGGGTTACAGCAAGCTTGGGAACCTCTGGCAGCGTAACCGGTACAACCCTTGCGCTTGGCAGCACCGTCATTGACGGTACGATCAAGATCTATGGCAATACGGGCAATAGCTCGGCCCTAGGCAATGTCACGACCAATGCCTTGACCGCCAGCGCCGTTAGCCTTGCGGGTGATGGCAAGGTTCTTTACGCCGTCGCCGGTGACATTGGCACGCTTCTGCCGGGCACAAAGTCCGACCTTGGCGTGGCCAATTATCAGGCTGCGACGGGGACAGAGACGGCCTCGGCCTATGAATTGTTCACTGTGACAGCGGCATCGACGGTTGCCAATTCCACCCTCTCGGTGCTGAGCAATACAAACACGGTCGAAGCTGCCGACAATCGGGCGACCAACAGTATTGCCGTGACCGGCGGTGTGACTGCGGCCCTGACCAATGCCCTCGGCAACTGGCAGACCAGCACGGGCGTTACCAATGCGACCATTAGCACAACCGATCTGATCGCCTCGACTGGCGCTGTTACGGGCAGCACGATCAAGACCGACAGCAATTCTGGCTATGGCTATGCCCTGGGCAACCAGGCGACCAACAGCCTAAGCTCAACCAATACCACCTTTACCGGCCAATCCTTGGCCACCCCAATTGCGGGTGACATGGGCTCGGCCAATGGGGCCAAGGCGGACCTGGCGCTTGCCAATACCCAGATCGGGGTTTCCGGCGGTACTGAGAACACGAGCGTGACAAATAACTTCCAGGTGACGGGGGCTTCAACCCTAGGCACCTCGACCGTCTCGGCCTCGAGCAATTCCAGCTATGGTGAAGCGGTCGATAACCGCGCAACCAATACTCTGGCCCTGACATCGACCACCCTGACCAATGCCAGTGCTGCACTGAGCAATGATCAGTCGACCGCGGCCGTGACCAATACCGGCATTATCGGCACCGCTTCGGTGAGCAATACGGGCGCCGTTACTAACAGCACGATCAAGGTTGATAGCAATAGCGGCACCGGCTCATCGGTCGGCAATGTGGCAACCAATTATGCAACGGTTACCGCCACCTATCTGACCGGTACGACCATTGCCGGCAATGCCGGGACCGTCAGCGGCGATGTGCGGGCTTCGGGCGACTTTGCCGTCAACAATACCCAGGCAGAGACCGGAACCAATACGACCTCGGTTGCCAATACCTATTCGATAACGACCGCTGCGGCCGATACGACCTCGGCCTTGGAACTGATGTACAATACCAGCACGTCAGAAGCCGTGGATAACCGCGCGTCCAACTATCTGGGTATTACGGCCACGACCGCGAATGCCAGCAGCGGCGCGGTCGGCAATTCTCAGTCGGCAACCAATGGCGACACCTCCTCGACCATCACCACATCTGTGCTGGCGGCCCTGGGCGGTGGTAACCTGGCGACCAGCACGATCAAGCTGGACAATAATACCCTGACCGGCATGGCTGTCACCAATACGGCGACCAATGCCCTATCGGTGGCGACCACCAACCTGACCGGCGCAACCGCCGCTGCAGGTGCGGCTACAGGCACCGGCGCCTTGGCGACGGCTGGCTATGTCGTCAACAATCTGCAAGCCGCAGACACGACGACCGGAACCAATTCGGCCGTTACGGGGACCTATAGTGTCACCCAGACTGCCGCCAATACGATCACGGCCTCTACGATCGAGATCGCCAACAATACCCAGAGCACATCTGCTCTGACCAACTTCGCCGCTAACAGCATGAGCCTGACCGGTGACCGTATAACCTCGCCAACCAGTGCGGCGACGGGCACCACGGCGGCGATTGACTCCTCACAGACCGGTTATGGCGGTGTGTATGCCACCTCGACCATGACCTTGGCGACGCCAGCGGATTCGGGCACGTCTAACCTGAAGCTGACCGGCAATACCAATTCGTCACTCGGCAGCATCAATACCGCCACCAATACGCTGTTTGCCTCGGCAACGGACCTGGGTGGCAGTGCAACCCTAGGCGCACGCGGTATCGCCACGGAAGACGCGGCCACGGCAGACTTCGCGGTCTATAATACCCAGACCGCACTGGCTGGTAACCTGACCAGCTCTGCCACGACCACCCTGGGCAATTCCGATACAACGACCACCACGACTGTGGGCGTCATTACCGGCAGTGTCGCGATCACGGGTGACACCACCTATGCTCAGGCCTCTGCCAACCGTTCGGCCAATAGCCTGACCTTGACCGGTACCGCGACCCAGTATGCATCGGGTGCTGTTTCCAACGTCCAGGCCAGCTCGACTACGGTTGCATCGCTTGCCACGACAACTGGCAACTTCACGATGGACGGCACCAGCAGTTCTTCGGCATTGGGTAGCTCTACGCTCAATATCAGCGGCAACTCGATCTCGGCTCTGGCCCAAGGCAATAGTGCCAGCAATAGCCTGAACTCGATCTCGGGTGGCACTTATGGCACGCTCGGAACCGGCTCGGTTACCAGCGTGGCTTCCGGCAGCGCCTCCGAGACGATTACCGCGACCTTTGCGGTGCTGAACGACCAGACCAATACGGGCGCAGTGTCCGCAGCGGCCTCCAGCTCGGGTTACACTTCGGCTCTTGGCTTGACCGGCAGCACATCGGCGCTCAACAGCACCGACAATATGTCTGGAAACACCATTACCGCTGCAGCCTACGGCAACTCCGCAAGCAACCGCATTACCCTGGCCGCCCTCAATTCGGGTACGCCATCGAGTGCGGCCTTCAACAATCAAACCAATTCCGGCAACGTCACGGCGACGGTCTCGGGTTCCTACTACACCATGTCTGCCACGGACATTGTCCAGGCCAGCCGCGTTGGTCTGACCGGCAATACCATGGGCACCTATGCCGTCGGCAACAGCGCCACGACGGTCATTACGGGCCAATAAGCCAAGACCGCTTGAGGCGAGCCTAGCTCGCCTCAAGTCGGATTGTTGGATCTATAAAGAAAAGGCCGCCAGGACACTGGCGGCCTTTTTGCTATGGGATGGGTCGGCTGGTTTAGGGCGCGGCGTGGCGCAGCTCGAGGCCGCGCATATGCCGGCGCTGAAAGCCTTTCCACACCGTCGAGCCATCCTTGGCCGTGCTATAGGCGTCATAGGCCAAGACCTTGTCATAGGGCCAGACCCCGTCATCGGACACTATGGTGGGCACGTCCAGATAGCTGCTCATCTGGGTATCGCCCTTGACCTTCAGATCGAGGAAGGCGGTGATAAAGTGCAGGTTGATCGCATTGATGCGGTCTTGACGCCAAACTGGATCGTCAAACCAGTCCTTGTCCCAGAGGCGGCTTTGCATCTCGGCAGGGGCGGGGCTTAGGCCCATGGCGTGACCGGCCTCGCGGAAGGTCAGCAAATAGCGGTCCGCGTGAACGGCTTGCTTAAACATACTCAGGGCCCCGGTTTCGTAATTCACGGTCGGGTCGCGATCGCCGGAGATCAGCAGAAGGGGCGCCGTCATATCGGCTAGGCCCTCACTATTCCAGGCCGCCAGAGCGCCGCCGCCTGCGGGCGCCATGGCCACCACGGCCTTGAGGCCTGCAACCTTGATTTCGCCCGCCTTGGCCGCGCCGCGCGCATAGGGTAGCAGGGCCCCGCCGGGAATAAGGCCCATGGCTGGGCCCTTGGGATCCAGCGACGCGCCGCCAGACGTCATGACGCCATAACACCCATCGAATAGCCAATCAGGGCCACCCGGCTGGGGTCGATCTGTGCGCCGAGGCTGGCCTGCAGGGTGCGGGCGGTAAAGCCAATATCGATGGGCCTGCGCAGGGTTGGGATGGCGCGGGTCACCGCATCCGTGCGATCCGGATCTGGGTCTTCATGATGAATGGCCGCGACCACATAGCCCTTGGAGGCCAGATTTTCGGTCAGCCAGGTCATGGCGGCGGGATGGTTGCTATAGCCGTGTGAGACGATGACCAGTGGATAGCCGCCGCCATTGGCCGCAGCATCGCGCACCGCAAGGCCTGGAAAGCTAAAGGGCGCAGGGGGTAGTGGCGGCTCACCGCGAAATTCAGCGCGATAGGTTTCTGGCTTGGCACCAGCCGCTGGGCTGGCGGGATACCAGATATCCACCACCAGAGTGCGGTCCTTGAGATTGGGCTTGCCGGTCTTTGGATTGATGTCGAGTATATCGGCTTGGCCGTGCTGGACCAGGGTCAGGGTGCGCACACCAACCGAAAAGCGACCAAGGGCGGCCAGTTGCGGCGCATCGACACCGGGGCGACTGGGCACGGTCTGACTAAAGGCTGGCGCGGCTGTGAGCGCAGCGCTCATGGGTGTGGTCATGACCAAGGCGGCCATGACAAGGGGTCTAAGTTTCATTCTAATTCCTAACCGATCTGGAAACCATTCTTATGGTCTCTGTTCTGTGAATGGCATGCCAGTTGACGTTGATTGCCCAAATCGCGTCAATCAAACTCGCTCGGTGCTGCAATATTACCTCAAATTTAGAAAATCGTCGCTCAGAAGTCGGGCAGGGAGAAACGCCAGCGCTTAATTTAAGCTCCTGCCCCTATCGAAAATTAGCATGGCTTTTTCGCGGCGTGTTTAAATACGGCCGGGGGGGGCGTAAGCCTGCGCCAAATGGGGCGGTTTTAGCAGAAAAGCCGCAAAAAACCTGTTCTAACTGCTTGAACCGACTTGGCGCGCCTCAGGGGCTGATGCCTCTGTGTCATAATTATGAAATTATTTTAACCGAACTCATAATTTTGGTGAATTGATGGCGGTGCGGTCCCTGAACACGCTACATAAGTAGCACACATTTTTTGAGTGATGGTGCCTATGTTGGGTCCCATTCAGACGAAAGATCTGGGTCCAAAGGAAACGTTCAAATTTAGGGGATGCTTGATGAAGAAAAACTGGAAACTTTCAACCGCCGCGGTCGCCTTGTCGATCTTCGGTGCGGGTATTACCAGCGCCCAGGCGCAAACGGCTGCAACGGCTACGGCAGATCGTAGCATTGAAGACATCGTCGTGACGGCGACCCGTCGCGAAGAAGCGGTCAATAAGATCCCCTTGGCCATTCAGGCGCTGGGTGGCGAGTCGCTGCAAAAGCTGAACATCGTCAATTTCGAAAAGCTGGTTGAGTATCTGCCAAACGTGCGGACCGCTTCGCATGGTCCTGGCACCTCGGCCATGTATATTCGCGGCCTGTCCACCGACACCCCCGGCCTGCAAATCACCGGCACTGCCGGCTCGCAGCCCAATGTCGCGCTGTATCTGAACGATGCGCCAAGCTCCATGCCTGGCCGCAATCTGGACGTCTATGCGGTTGACCTGCAGCGCGTTGAAGTTCTGGCTGGCCCACAAGGCACCCTGTTTGGCGCTAGCGCCATGGGCGGCGCCGTGCGTTACATCACCAATAAGCCTGACATGAAGGAATACCACACCGGCTTTGACGGTTCTTATTCCTTCACCAAGGGCGGCGACGAAAGCGCTTCGGGCAGCGCCTTCATCAATGTTCCCATTATCGAAGGCAAGCTGGCCGCGCGTCTGGTGATCTTTAGCGACCATCAGGGCGGCTATATCGACAATGTCGCTGGCACCTATCAGATGCCATTTGACGGCCATGTCGGCGAAGCTGGCAAGCTGCCAACCGGCAACCCACTCTTGGTGACCCGCGCACTGCAATCTTGCGTCGGGATCGTGAACTGTACCGGCAGCAATTATCATGTGCCGATCCGTCAATCGATTAATAACGACGCCTTCGTCAAGAACAACTTCAATGACGCCATCTATACCGGTGCGCGTCTGGCCGTGTCCTACAATATCAATGACAATTGGTCGGTTGACCTGATGCATATGCGTCAGAGCCTGAAGACCAATGGCGTGTTCGATTATGAGCCCGGCGTCGGCGATCTGAAGGTCACGCAATTTGGTCCAAACTTCCTGCGCGATGATTGGGACGAGAGCACTGTGACGGTCAAGGGCCGCCTCGGCATGCTGGACGTGATCTATAATGGGTCCTTCTTGAACCACACTGCGGTGCAAAAGGCCGACTATGCCTCGTATTCGAATATCGGCCTCTATCTGCCGTATTATGAGTGCGATCGCGGCGTCTATTATACTGCGGCCTATAACGGCAATATCGGCAATACCTGCTATACGCCAACCAAGAGCTATGGCATCCGCAATGACAATAGGCGGAATACACAGGAATTGCGCGTCATTACGCCTGCTGACAAGCGTCTGCGCGCCACCGGCGGCGTGTTCTTCGATCAGAACACCCTCTATGACAATACCGATTGGTCCTATACCCAACAGGCCGCTGGCTTCATCTATCCCCGTGCGCCAGACCCAAGCGTCAATGCGCATGATGGTAGCGTGCGTCCGGTCGCGGTTGGCTTCTTTAATGACGTGACCCGCAAGGATCGTCAGTTCGCGGTCTATGGTGAAGTGTCTTATGACATCATCCCCGAAAAGCTGACGGCCACGGGCGGCGCACGTTATTATGACGAGCAAGCTTCCCAGACCGGTTCATCGAACACCAGCTTCGGTTATGGCTCGCGCGGTATTTACAACCCTGCGACTGGAACCTACAGCGCCTCGCCAACCCCTCCGCAGTATTATGGTGTCAGCGCCAATCTGGCCAATACCCTCAAGGGTCTGTCGCCCGCCAAATATACGGGCACGATCTATAAGGCGAACCTGACCTATAAGTATGACAATGGCTCGCTGGTCTATGCCACCTATTCCGAAGGCTTCCGCCCCGGTGGCTTTAACCGTAAGCCTTGTAATGTGTCGGGTCCGACCTGTAACAGCCTGAAGGCCTATGTGCCCGATACGGTTGCCAATTACGAAGTTGGCACCAAGCTGTCCCTGCTGGATCGCACGGTACAGATCAATCTGGCGGCCTATCAGATCGACTGGAAGAACATCCAGATGACGGTGTTTGACCAGAACGTGTCCAACCAGACCTTCACCACCAACTTCACCGATGCCCGCATCCGCGGTATCGAAGGAGATATGGCCTGGCGCGCGACGCACGAACTGACCTTTAATGGCGGCTTCTCCTATAATAATTCGGAGCTGACCAAGTATCGTAAGGCCGCAACCGTTCTGGTGCCAATCGGTAGCCCGCTCGCCCTCAGCCCCAAATTCCAGGGCAATATCCGGGTGCGTTATGAAACCGAACTGGCATCGGGCCTGCGTCCGTTCGCCCAGGCTGGCTTCCACTTTGTCGATAAGAGCATTTCGTCCGATAT
>CANGCO010000039.1 GCA_947452365.1 Caulobacteraceae bacterium | reverse complement strand
GCCCTCTTCTTGCTTTTGCGTCTGTGCCACGCTACCGCCGCTGGTGCAACGATCCAAATGGCGCGATTGTGTTCAGGATCACCCCGCCGCGCCAATTGGTCGCGACATTTGTGAAAGTCTAGCCATGACACCGATCATTGTCATCCCCGCACGTCTCGCCGCAACTCGGCTTCCGGGCAAGCCCTTGGCTATGATTGAGGGTGTGCCGATGATTGTTCGGGTTCTGCGCCAAGCAGAGGCGGCCAATGCCGGTCCGGTCGCCGTCGCAGCGGGCGATCAGCGAATCGTTGATGTGGTCGAGGCGGCGGGCGGGCAGGCCGTCCTGACGGATCCAAACCTGCCGTCTGGGTCTGATCGGATACTGGCGGCCCTTGACGTGCTTGATCCGCACAAAAAGCATGATGTGGTGATTAATCTGCAGGGCGATATTCCGTTTATTGATCCGGGTGCGCTTGCGGCCTGCGCCAGCCTTTTGGCCCGCGAGCCGAGTTGCGATATTGCGACCCTGATTGCGCCTGAGACCAGGCCTGAGGATCGTGGTGATGCGGACCTGCCCAAGGCGGTCATGGCCATGCAGGGGCCGCGTGAAGGCCGGGCGCTCTATTTCACGCGCTCAACCCTTTATGGCGACGCTCCGGTCTGGCTACATATTGGCATTTATGCCTATCGCCGCGCGGCCCTAGAGCGTTTCAATCGCGCTGCGCCCTCGCCGCTGGAGCAGCGAGAGCGGCTTGAGCAATTGCGGGCGCTGGAAATGGGCCTGTCGATCTGGGCCTCGGTGATGGACTCGTTTCCAATCTCGGTGGATACCCCATCTGATCTGGCCGCTGCCTGTGCGTTTGCGGCCCGCGCCTAACGGGATTTAGTCATGATGAACGCCGCTGCGAAAATCGCTTTTCAGGGGGAGCTTGGCGCCAATAGCCATGAGGCCTGTAGCCTGCATTTTGCCGATTATGAGCCCGTGCCCTGCGCCACCTTTGACGAGGCATTTGAGGCTGTGCGCGAGGGGCGTTGCGCCCTTGCCATGATTCCGGTGGAAAATTCGGTCGCGGGCCGGGTAGCCGATGTGCACCATCTCTTGCCGTCATCGGGCCTAAAGATTGTTGGCGAGCGGTTTATGCCCGTGCATCACCAGCTTATGGCCAATAAGGGCGTTGCGCTTGATCAGGTCCGCGAGGTCTCCAGCCATGTCATGGCCCTGGCCCAGTGCCGCAAAATCATCAAGGCCCAGGGCCTAACGGCGCATATTGTTGGCGATACGGCCGGTGCAGCGAGGTTTTTAGCGGCCCATCCCGATCCAAGTCAGGCAGCCATTGCGTCAAGGCTGGCGGCGCGGCTCTATGGTCTGGATATCTTACTCGAGGATGTTGAGGACGCGCATAATAATACCACGCGATTTATCGTCATGACCGCCGAGGCCAATCCGCCGCGGCCGCCGCAGGGCGTCGGCTGCGTGACCAGCTTTGTGTTCCGGGTCCGTAACCTGCCTGCGGCCCTCTATAAGGCCCTGGGCGGGTTTGCCACCAATGGCGTCAATATGAGCAAGCTGGAAAGCTATATGGAAAACGGCGTGTTTGCCGCGACCATGTTCTATGCCGAGGTCGATGGCCGCCCCGAAGATCCGGGCCTGGCCCTTGCCTTTGAAGAGCTTGGCTTCTTCACCGACCGGTTTGAGATCTTGGGTGTCTATCCGGCCGATCCGTTCCGCACCCAAGTCTAGGCCCGGCCTTAAAAGCCCTCAACCCAGGCCTTTAGAATCTGGTGGGCAATGGCCATGGGCGGCGGCGCAAACGTGCCGGCAAGCTCGCCTTTTAGGAGGGCTGCGGCCTCGTCGCGGCTAAACCAGCGCACTTCTTCCAGTTCGGTCTGGTCGGGGGTTGCCTCATCATCGCTGACCTCGGCAATCAGGCCAATCATCAGGCTGGACGGATAGGGCCAGGGCTGGGTGGAGTGATAGCGCACAGAAACGGCGGTTAGGCCCGATTCCTCCATCACCTCGCGCGCACAGGCCTCTTCGATGTTTTCGCCCGGCTCCAAGAATCCGGCCAGGGCCGAGAACATGCCCTTGGGCCATATGGCCTGACGACCCAGCAGGCAGCGCTCGCCAAACACGGGCAGCATGATCACGACCGGATCGGTGCGCGGGAAGTGCTCGCCCTGGCAAGACGGGCAGACCCGCTTCCAGCCGCCTTCGCGCACCTCGCTCGGCTGGCCACAGGCTGAGCAGAACTTGTGGCGACGACGCCATTCAAACAGGCTCTTGGCCGTGGCCAAAATGGCCGCATCAGGGCCCGGCAGGCGCATGGAGATGCCGCGCAGGTCTTCAAATCGGCCAAGGCCCTTGAGCGGGCCCTCAGCAGGATCTGCGCCACCTTCCAGGTCCAGGGCAAATACGGCCGTGTCTTTCCAAAGCCCCATAAAGGCCAGCCGCTCCTGGCCTCCGGCCAGCTCGCGGGCCATGTCGGCGCGCAGATAGGCGATCTGAACCGCGCCCTTGGCCGACCCGTCCTCAACCAGCGGCTTGCCGTTCCAAAGCGCCACGGCCAGGGACTGAGGATCGTCCAGCTTTTCAGCAAGCCAGGCCTCGTCCGTGCGCCGATCGCTGACCCGGTTTAAGGGATTGCCAGCAAATGTGTTCAGGCTCGCCTGCAGGGCCATGGGGTGTCCTTAAGGATTTTGGTTTTCGGCCCGCCATAGCCTCGCATCCCCTTGGCTTGCAAGGGAGATGCGGGGCTGATGGGCGGGGCTAGCTGCGCTTATTCGGCAGCGGGCTTGACATAGATGGAGCGCTTAACCGTCGAAAACACGCGGTGCACCATGGGCTCAAAAGCGCTAAGCGGCATGCTTTCATAGGCCGGATCGAAAGCGGCCTGATCATAAAGGTGGCAGAACTGGGCGGTGTGTTCAAAGGCGGGATGGCCGCGGAAGCCTTCGCGCATTTCGCGGTCCAGGCCCAGATGATGGAAGAAATAATAGCCCTGGAAAATACCATGCTGCTCGACCATCCAGTGGTTTTGCTCGCTGACAAAGGGCTTTAAAATGGCAGCAGCAATATCGGCATGGTTCCGAGGGCCCAGAATATCGCCCATATCGTGCAAGAGGGCACAGACGACATATTCCTCATCGCGGCCATCGCGAAAGGCGCGGGTCGCGGTCTGAAGGCTATGCTCCAGCCGGTCTACGGCAAAGCCGCCGCAGTCGCCATCAAGCATTTTCAGGTGGCCAAGGACGCGGTTTGGCAGGTCACGAGCAAAGGGCTCCATCGCCCTGCCGATGATTTTCCAGTCCTCGGCTGTACCCTCGGTCATGGCATGGAATTGGGCAGATTCTGCAGACATGGAATGATCGTCGGCCATGATGAGGCTCCCTGAATTTGATTTTGCGATAAATTGCGCCCAAGCTTGGCCAAGGTCAATCTTAACTGATGGCGTAATGGGGTGCTGACAAGCCGGGCTTGCCGGTTTAGAAGGCCCTCACAGGCGGGCATGATGTAGTGGTAGCCTGCGAGCTTCCCAAGCTTGTCGTGAGGGTTCGATTCCCTCTGCCCGCTCCAACCTCCAGCTCGCTCGGCATTGCCGCGGAGGCGTCTTGGTCCAGTACAAAACAGGCGCTTATGGTTTGGCGGCAGCCTTTATGGCCTTGACGCTTGTTGCGACCGGCCCTGCGCGTTCAGAGCCTTCGCATGGTCTGGCCGATCAGATCGAGATCTTGAAAAAGCCACGCCTTGTAAAACAGCCGGCCAGCGAATTATCGGATCTGATTGTGCAATTGATGCCGCGCCAAGGTGCTGGGCCCCTGACCTGGACGCCGGACCTGCAAGCCTCGGTGATCTGGCTGGGCAAGGCCCCGCGCCGGACGATTGAGGGTGATGTGGTGCGTCAGGCCATTGGCCGCATCCATTTGCAAGGCTCAGCCCCCGTCGCCCTGCACCGGTTTCGCCGCGAGGCGGGCTGGACCATTCGGCTGGTCAATGACCTGGGGTTTGGCAAGGGGCCACGCTGGATCGAGATCACGCCCGGCATTCCGGGGCGCGGTTGTTTTGGTGACTTTTATAGGGGCTGCCTGTTTAGTCCGCAGCAGGTGTTTGCCAGCGCCCCGCTGAATCCGCGCCTGATCTGCCGGGCTGGCGATGCATCCAGCTTTAACCAGGTCTATCAGGTTTCGTCACCGGGTCGCCAAGACCGGCTGGTGGTCTATGCCTATACGAATGCCGCAGAGGACGAAGTGTCCTGGATCGAAATCCATGATCTGGTGGATATTGGAAATTTCTGCAAATCTTCTAAATTTTAAGGCATTTGGTGAATTGTAATTAAGGCTATTTTTTAAAACAGTATAAATCAATAAATATCATTATCGTTTCTGGGATCAGGCAAGCTGATCTTGATTTGGCAAAACGCCAACAGGTCCAAAATGGATCTGCCGTTCCAGAAGCGAGACTGTCAAAATGTCTTTGAACAGTATTAACACAAATTTCGGCGCCATGATTGCGCTGCAAAATCTGAACAGCACAGCGAGCGACCTCAAAACCTCCGAAAATCGGATCTCAACCGGTCGGCGCGTGGATACGGCCAAGGACAATGGCGCAATCTGGGCGATTGCTCAGGGCCAAAGATCACAGTCCCAATCCCTCGATGCGGTAAAGGATTCTTTGCGCCGCGGCCAATCCATTACCGATGTGGCCCTAGCTGCGGGTTCGACCATTTCCGACCTGCTCAACGGAATGAAGGAAAAAGCGCTTGCGGCTTCGGACACAACCCTAACGACGGCCAGTATTACGGCCCTGAACGAAGACTTTAAGGCCCTGCGCGAGCAGATCACCAAGGCGGTCACCAATGCGACCTTTGACGGTGCTAATCTGATCAAGTCGGGCGGCACCTCGATTGGAGCCCTTGCCAGTGCCGATGGCACCTCCAAGATTACGATCTCGGCTGTATCCTTGGCCTTGGGCGGTTCAACCATCACGGTTGGCGCGACCGCCTCATTCGCAACAGCCGCGGCTGCAGCTGCCTTGGTCACCACAGTCGCAAGCTCGATCACCAATCTGAACGGTGCCATGGCCAAGATCGGCACCAAGGCCAAGTCCTTGGACACCTATCTGACCTTTACCGGCAAGCTGCAGGACAGTCTCGATAATGGTATCGGCAATCTGGTGGATGCTGACCTGGCCAAGGAAAGCGCGCGCCTGCAAGCCCTTCAAGCCAAGCAACAGCTTGGGGTGCAATCTTTGTCGATCGCCAATCAGTCGACCGCGATCTTGCAAAGCCTGTTCCGATAGTTTGTCTCACCCCGGTCGGCGGCGCTCCCGCCGGCCGGGCCCTTTCGAAGTTTAGCCCTGCCTAAATCTAGCTTAATGCGCCCTAATTGGACCTTTTGCGCCAACCGGCCAGACGGCTAGGGCCAATAGGGCTAGGGCACTGTAGCACCAGGCACAGTGGCCGGTGAGGCCCAATCCGCTATACTTTGCGGCGCCAAGGCACAGGCTGGACGCCGAAGCGGGCATAATCAGCCCATGACGGATCGCCATCCAACCGCAGGCAAGCGCGGCAAGGGCTAGGCCCGGCTGCAGGCTTGGCAAGAGGACGCCAGACATGCGCTGCCGGGTCATGGTTTGACCGGTCAAATTGCGAAACATCAATTCCTCCTCGGGCCAGGCCCTCTAGGCTCGGCCCTTCATGCCGACATCAGCACAGCCACAAGGTGCGTCATTTGGACCCACGGTGGTTGTCAGCGACCTAGGGTGTGTTTAATAACCGTAATATATTTATGGATATTGGGCAAGCCTTGGCCTGGCCGGGTTTGCAAAAAGGGGGATGGGATGGCGCAATTAGATCAGACCAATATGCGCTCCGGCTCGGGCGCGGGCTTGCTGTCGATTGGGCTGGGTCTTGGCATAGTGCTGACCATATTCATGGCCGCCCGCACGGTCGATGCCCGCTTTCAGGTGCATGCCTTTATCATGATGGGGGCCTTTATCTGTGCCCTGGCCGCCCTGGTCATCGGCCTATCCGCTGGCCGGTTTGTTCAAGATCAAGGCCGCTATGAAGACGGCGTGATCCGGGCCGGGGTGATTGCCGCCCTGTTCTGGGCCGTGATCGGCATGCTTGTTGGGCTGGTGATTGCCCTGCAACTGGCCTGGCCGAGCATTTTCTATTTTCCAGAGCTTGGCTGGCTGAATTTTGGCCGCCTACGTCCGGTGCATACATCCGGCGTCATTTTTGCCTTTGGCGGTAATGTCCTGATCGCGACCTCGTTTTATGTGGTTCAGCGCACCTGTAAGGCGCGCCTGGCTGGGGGTCTCGCGCCCTGGCTAGTGTTTTGGGGCTATCAGCTCTTCATCGTCCTGGCCGCGACCGGCTATGTCATGGGCGTGACCCAAAGCCGCGAATATGCTGAGCCGGAATGGTATACGGACATCTGGCTGACCCTGGTTTGGGTGACCTATTTGCTCGTGTTTCTCGGCACGATCTGGAAGCGCAAGGAGCCGCATATCTATGTGGCCAACTGGTTCTATCTGGCCTTTATCGTCACCATAGCCATGCTGCACATTGTCAACAACTTGGCCGTGCCGGTATCGCCCCTATCCAGCCATAGCTATTCGCTGTTTTCCGGCGTGCAAGATGCCCTGATCCAGTGGTGGTATGGCCATAATGCGGTCGGCTTTTTCCTAACCGCCGGCTTCTTGGCTATTATGTATTATTTCATCCCCAAGCGGGCTGAGCGGCCGATCTATTCCTACCGGCTGTCCATCGTCCATTTTTGGGCCCTGATCTTTATCTATATCTGGGCCGGCCCCCACCACCTGCACTATACGGCCCTGCCGCAATGGGCCCAGACCCTGGGCATGACCTTCTCGATCATGCTCTGGATGCCATCCTGGGGCGGGATGATCAATGGCCTCATGACCCTGTCCGGGGCCTGGGACAAGCTGCGCACCGATGCGGTCATGCGCATGATGATTGTCAGCCTGGCCTTTTACGGCATGTCGACCTTTGAGGGCCCGGTCATGAGCGTGCGGGCGGTCAATGCCCTGTCCCACTATACGGACTGGACGATTGGCCATGTGCATTCCGGCGCGCTGGGCTGGGTTGGGTTTGTCTCGTTTGGCGCCATCTATTGCATGGTGCCCTGGCTTTGGAAGCGGCCAAGGCTCTATTCGGACCGGCTGGTCGAATGGCACTTCTGGATCGCGACCACGGGCATCCTTCTCTATATCGCCGCCATGTGGGTGTCGGGGATTATGGAAGGCCTGATGTGGCGCAAATATACGCCCGAAGGCTTCCTGGCCTATTCCTTCGTCCAGACGGTTTCGGCCAAACATGTGTCCAATATGGTGCGGGCGCTGGGCGGGGCCATGTATCTGACCGGCACCTTGATCATGGTCTATAATGTCTGGCGCACCATTGCTGGCCATGTGCGCCAAGACGAAACTGGCGCTGTTTTGGTTCAACCCTCTGCTTCTGGACCCGCCTCTACGGGTCTGGCGGCGGCGCAATAAGGGGGGCCTTGCCATGTGGAAGCACCACCAAAAACTTGAACGTCACTCTCTACTTCTGGTCATTGGCATATTGGTCGTGGTGGCCATAGGCGGCCTAGTTGAAATCTCACCGCTGTTTTATCTCGAAAGCACGATCGAAAAGGTCGATGGCATCCGGCCCTATACGCCGCTCGAGCTCGAGGGCCGCGACATCTATGTCCGGGAAGGCTGCTATCTGTGCCATTCGCAAATGATCCGGCCCCTGCGCGATGAGGTCGAGCGTTATGGCCATTACAGTCTGGCGGCTGAGAGCATGTATGACCACCCCTTCCAATGGGGCTCTAAGCGCACAGGGCCAGACCTAGCCCGCGTCGGCGGCAAATATTCTGACGGCTGGCACATTGACCACCTGACCAATCCGCGCGCGGTTGTCCCAGAATCGGTCATGCCGCCCTATGCCTTCTTGGCCAAGAAGGAGTTGGACTATCGCGATATTGCAGACAAGCTAAGGGCCCAGCGCGCCGTGCGTGTGCCCTATACCAATGCCATGATCGCCAATGCCGCCAAGGATCTGGAGGCTCAGGCCGATGAGTTTTCATCTGACGGCACGGCCTTGAAACAACGCTATGGCCCTAAGGTCAATCAGCGCGACTTTGACGGCAATCCCGATCAGATCAGCGAGATGGATGCCCTGATCGCCTATTTGCAAATGCTGGGCACAACGGTCGATTTCTCCACCTATAAGGCCGATGCCGGGGAGAATCTGCGGTGAGCACCATGACCTATGAAACCGTTTCCCGCTTGGCCCAGCAGGGCGGCACCATTTACTTTGTGGTCCTTTTCTTGGCCGCCTGTGTCTATGCGTTTTGGCCGCGCAACAAGGCCGGTTTTGATCAGGCTGCGCGCCTGCCCCTCGATGAGGAGGACTAGTTCATGGTCCATAATGACAAGGACGAAGTGACCGGCATCAATACGACCGGCCATGAATGGGACGGTATCCGCGAGCTGGACAATCCCCTGCCGCGGTGGTGGCTCTGGATCTTCTATGCCTGTATCGCCTTTGCGATCGGCTATTGGATTCTGATGCCGGCCTGGCCGGGGCTGCATGGCTATACGCATGGCCTTTTGGCCAAGTCCGACCGCGCCCAGGTGGCGGTTGAGCTTAAAGCCTTGAGGGCTCAACGCGGGGCGGAAGGCGCAAGCTTGGTCAATGCCTCGCTCGAACAGATTGAGGCCGACCCTAAGCTCCAAGCCTATGCCCTAGCGGCGGGCGCCTCGGTGTTTGGCGATAATTGCGCAACCTGCCACGGTGCAGGCGGCGGCGGGGGTAAGGGCTATCCCAATCTGCGCGACGATGTCTGGCTTTGGGGCGGCACGCCGGAGGATATCGAACATACTTTGCGGGTCGGCATTCGCTCGGGTCACCCAAACGCCCGCATGTCGCAAATGCCAGCCTTTGGCCGCGACCAGATTGTGACGCCAGACCAGGTCAATGACCTGACCGAATATGTCGTGGCCTTGTCGCACCGTAAGGCCAATGCGGCGGCGGTGGCCCGCGCGGCCCCGGTCTTCCAGGCCCAGTGCAGCGTCTGTCACGGCCCCGCTGGCCTTGGCAATCAGGCCGTTGGCGCGCCCAACCTGACCGATCGCGACTGGCTCTATGGCAGCGATCGGGCCAGCATTCACAGCCAGATCTGGAATGCGCGCGGCGGGGTCATGCCGACCTGGGAAAAGCGGTTTGATACGGCCACCATCAAGGCCCTGGCCGTCTATGTTCATGCCAATGCGAGCGGCAAATAGGGGCAATACGCCCCAAGCGGAGGGCCAAACGTGCCCGTCTTGATTGATACGGTCTCAAACACGCCCAAGACCGGCGCGCCGCCGCCGCTCTATAAGAAGCGCGAACCGATTTATCCAAAACTGGTGCATGGCCGGTTTCGGATGATCAAATGGGCGGTCCTGGTGGCGACCTTGGCGGTTTATTATATCCTGCCCTGGCTGCGCTGGGACCGGGGGCCGGGCGTGCCCAATCAGGCGGTCTTGGTCGATTTTGCCGAGGCGCGGTTCTTTTTCTTCTTTATCCAGCTCTGGCCGCAAGAGGTCTATTATTTCACGGGCCTATTGGTCACCGCAGCCTTAACTCTGTTTTTGGTATCGGCGCTATTTGGCCGCCTCTGGTGCGGCTATGCCTGCCCGCAAACGGTCTGGACCGATCTCTATATTGTCGTTGAGCGTCTGTTTGAGGGTGATCGCAATGCGCGTATGCGCCTGGATGCCGCGCCCCTGTCCCTGAACAAGGCTTGGCGCAAGGGCGGCAAGCACCTGGTCTGGATCCTGGTGGCCCTAGTCACCGGCGGGGCCTGGGTGTTTTATTTCCAAGACGCCCCGACCTTGTTTGGTCAACTGTTTAGCGGCCAAGCCCCGGTCACGGCCTATTTGTCGGTCGGCATATTGACCTTTGCCACCTATATGCTGGCCGGAACCATGCGCGAGCAGGTCTGTACCTATATGTGTCCCTGGCCGCGAATCCAGGGGGCCATGCTCGATGAGCATTCGCTCCAGGTCACCTATCGCAAGGATCGCGGCGAGACGCGCGGTCCGCATAAAAAGGGCGAGACCTGGGCCGGGCGCGGTGACTGCATAGATTGCCTGCAATGTGTGGTGGTCTGTCCCATGGGCATAGACATCCGCAATGGTGCCCAGATGGAGTGCATTAATTGCGGCCTCTGTATCGATGCCTGCGACGAGGTCATGGACAAGGTTGGGCGGCCAAGAGGCTTGATCGCCTATGATACCGATGCCGCCGTCGCCGCGCGACTGGCTGGGACCAGGCCGGTCTATAAATTCGTCCGCTCACGCACCGTCTATTATGCGGTCGCCATGACCCTTGTGGGCTCGGTGATGCTGTTTGGGCTTCTAACCCGCTCGCCCATGGCCATGGATGTGCTGCGCGATCGCAATCCGGAATACATAACCTTGTCGGATGGCGCAGTGCGCAATGGCTATACGGTTCAGATCATGAACCGGTCTATCCGGCCGGAGGTCTATTTTCTCGAGTTCCACGGCCCGCATGGCGCGCATATGCGCACGGTTGGTCAGACCCATCAGGGCCCAATCTCGGTGGCCTTGAGCGCGGATGGTCAGCGCACCTTGAGGGTCTTTGTCACTGTGCCGCCGTCCGACCATGCGCACCACCGCGACCATTCTGAACCGGCTGAGTTTCGCCTGATTTCTCAAGGCGGAAAGCGGCTGGAAAAGGCCACCGTATTCTTGAGTTCCGGAGAAGATGAATGAGTGCCCTAGCAAAGGCCCAGCCACGTGAGCTTAAGGGCTGGCATGTCTTGATCATGTTCCTGGTGTTCTTTGGCGTCATGCTGGGGGTCAATATCTATATGGTGGTCCAGGCCATTCGCACCTTTCCAGGCGAGGTCAATACCCGCCCCTATGAGGCGGGCCTGGCCTATAATCGTACACTCAAGGCCATGGCGACCGAGCGGGCCCTGGGCTGGCGCGCGAAGGTGGAGGTCATTGCATCGAGCGCGGCTGGCACACGCATCGTCGTGCGCTGGCGCGATGCTTCGGCCAAGCCCCTGGTGGGCGCTATGGTCAAGGGCAAGATCGTGCGGCCCGCAACCGAGGCCCAGAACCATGACCTGGTCTTTACGGAAACAGAACCTGGGGTCTATGCGGTCCTGGTCAAGGCCACGCCGGGGGCCTGGGACTTGTCGGTTACGGCGACGGACGCGCGCGGTGAGCACCGCACGGCCGAGCGGCGGGTGGTTTGGCCATGACCCAGGCTGCGCTTAAAGACCAAAGACTAGAGCTCCTGGTCCAGGGCGCGCATTGCGCCGGGTGCCTGAACAAGATCGAGCGCAATATTGGTGCCCTATCGGGCGTGACGCTCGCCCGGATGAACCTGACCACGGGCAAGTTGGCGATCCAGTCCCAAGGGGGCGGCCTCTCGCCTGGCCTGGTTATTGAGACCCTAAACGATCTTGGCTACCGCGCCGTTCAATATGACCCTGTCCAGGCCCGTCAGGCTGAGGACAAGGAGGGCCGCCGCCTCGCCATCGCCCTTGGGGTTGCAGGCTTTGGCGCAGGCAATGCCATGATGTTTGCGGTTCCCGTCTGGGCCGGGCTGATGGGCCAGGAAATGGGTGAAGGCGTGCGCACCGCCTTTTACTGGCTGACTGCCCTGATCGCAGGTCCTTGCGCCCTTTATGCGGGGATGCCCTTCTTCGAAAGCGCCTGGAAGGCCCTATCCAAGGGCAAGGCCAATATGGATGTGCCGATCTCGCTCGGCGTCCTTTTGTCTCTCGGCGTCAGCGTTTATGAGACCTTGTTGCACAAACAGCATGCCTATTTTGAAGCGGCGGTTACGCTTTTATTCCTGCTCCTGATTGGCCGTTATCTGGATCATCGCTTGAGGGTCCAGGCCAAGAGCGCGGCGCGCGACCTGCTCGCGCTTCAGGCCGTCACGGCGCTAAGGCTTGGCGCAGATGGCCTAACCCAGACCATTGCCCTAGCTGAAGTCCAGGTGGGTGACCGGCTTTATGTCGCGCCGGGTGACCGAGTGCCGGTTGATGGCTTGGTGATTGAGGGCCGGTCTGAGCTGGACGTCTCCATGCTGACTGGCGAAACCGCGCCCGCAGCCACGGCCCCTGGCGCTACAATTTCAGCGGGGGCCTTGAACTTGACCGGGAACCTGATCATTCGCGCCCAGGCCCGCAGCGAAGATTCCACCGTGGCGGCCATTGCCCGGCTTATGGAGGCCGGAGCCCAGTCCAAATCAGCCTATGTGCGCCTCGCCGATAAGGCGGCCGCGCTCTATGTGCCGATCGTGCATAGCCTGGCTGCGCTAACCCTAGCGGGCTGGTGGATGGCGGGCCTGGGCTTTCCCGATGCCCTGATGCGGGCCACGGCGGTCTTGATCATTACCTGCCCCTGCGCGCTCGGTCTGGCGGTGCCTGCGGTTCAAATCGTCGCCTCGGGCCGCCTGTTTTCGCGCGGCATTCTGGTTAAGTCCGGCGCAGCCCTGGAGCGTTTGGCCCAGATCGATCATGTGGTGTTTGACAAGACCGGCGTGCTGACCCATGGGCGCCCGCGCCTGATCGATCCAGATCCAGCCGCCTTGGCCTTGGCCGCGCCGCTGGCGCGGGCCTCGCGCCATCCCCTGTCAAAAGCCCTAGCGCTTGCAGCGGGACCTGGCCCCACGGCAACGGAAGCGGTTGAAACCGCAGGCCTGGGCATTGAGGGGCAGATTCAGGGCCAAAAGGCGCGCCTTGGCCGGGCAGGCTTTGTTGGGGCCGATGCCGACCTTGCGCGCGAAACTGAGCTTTGGTTTGCACTTGAGGGCCAGGTGCCGGTGCGCTTTGTCTTTGCCGATGAATTGCGCGCCGATGCGGCAAAGACCATTGTGGCTCTAAAGGCGCGGGGTCTGACAGTTGAAATCTTGTCCGGAGACCAGCCCGGCGCTGTGGCGCGGGCGGCCTTGGGGGTCGGCGTGAAGGATTGGCGCGCGGGCCTGGCTCCGATCGAAAAGGCCGCGCATATTGACGCCTTGATGGCTGGGGGCCGTAAGCCCCTGATGGTCGGGGATGGGCTGAATGATGCTGCCGCCCTTGCCAAGGCCCATGCCTCCATGGCCCCCGGCGCCGCGGCCGATGCTAGCCAGTCGGCGGCGGATCTGGTGTTTCAGGGCGATGACCTGTTTGCCGTGGTTACAGCCCTTGATGTGGCGCGAGCGGCCCGGGCGCGGGCGCTGGAAAATTTTGGCTTTGCGGCGGTCTATAATCTGATCGCGGCCCCGGCTGCGGTGTTTGGCCTCGTGACGCCCTTGATAGCGGCCCTGGCCATGTCGGGATCATCCCTAGTGGTCATGCTCAATGCCTTGAGGCTCAAGCTTGCTGGGCGCGGGAGATGACTATTCTCTTCCTGCTTGCCCCCTTGGCCCTGTTGATGGCGGGCGTATCGCTATTGGCGTTTTTCTGGACCTTTAAGGCGGGGCAATATGATGATCCCAAGGGCGATGCCGCGCGTATTCTTTATGGCCATCTTGACGAAGGCCCGCCCTCGCCACCTGTGGATGAAGGCCGATAAAGCCCCGCTTGCGCGGCTAGAGTCCTAGGCCTTGGCCGACCAGAACTTGGCCAGACGCAGGGCAGTGTGCAGGGTTTTTTGTGCATTGGTGGGGGCGGCGGCCTTGTCTGGCCATAGGCGTTGGCTAAGTGTGATCAAATCAGCCGGGCTGATGACCTCTGGATGGGCCGCGATCAAGGCTAGGCCCACGGCCTTATCATTGGCGGCGCCAAGCTGGTCTTGCAAGGTCTTGACCGTCTTGAGCAGGGCCAGACGCGCCTGTTCTTGTTTGGGATAGAGGCTGGCAAACATTTCCAGCCCATAGCGCAGCTTCTTGGCGTGGATGCGCAGGGCATGCATCTGGGGCGCGCTCATTGTGATTAGGCCACGGCCTTGCCTCTTGAGGGTGCGCCTCAGGCCTTTGAGCGTCTTGCGCGCATGTTTGGCGACGGATCGGTCGCGGCGGTGGCCCTGTAGGCCGGTGGCTGTCCGCCAGTGTCCGAGTTCAAGAAAGCGCAAGATCGACACCATGGCCTGGCCAAATGCCGGTGCCTCGATCATTTGGCAGGCGGCGTCATAGGCCTTGGCCTGCTGGTCGCTAAGGGCGGCGATCAAGGCCTGGGGTGCGGGATCGAGCCTGGAGAGATCAGCGATCAGCACGTCCAGATCCCTTGCCGGGCCAAGCGCCTGGGCCACAGACTTTAGGCTGGCCTTGACGGCGGCCAGATCGGGTCCGGCCAGTATGGACGCGAACAGGCTGATCAGGGCGCGTAGGCGACGAAGCGCGACCCGCGTCTGATGGACCGCTTCGGGACGGCGATGCAGCCGCAAGGCTTGGCTTTGGACCAGGATCTGAGCCAATATGTCGGTAGCCAGCCGATAAAACGCCTGCCCTCGGGTTAAGCCGGAAATATCAGGGCTGGATGGCCGGTCTATCCTTCTAGGCTCCGGCCGCGCCAACAGGGCATAGCCGCGCCCGGCCTTACTGGTCAGGGCCGGTATCAGGCGCACAGTCTTGCCAAGCACATTTGCCAGGTCAAACAGGTCGTCAAGCCTGCCCTCGATCAGCTCTAATTCAAGCTCGCACAAGGGCGCCTGGTGGCGATCGGCCCATAGGGTGCCCTGATCCAGACTGAGCTCAATGCGGCTATCTTGCCAGTCGATGACACGGGTGCTGCGGTCCACATCGACCTGAATAATCGGCAAGAGATCACTGGGCTTTAGCGCAAGCGCGTCGAGTGGTGTGCCCCTGAATTGGTCCAAATTCAGTAAGCCGTCTAAAGTGGGGCCCTCCCATTCGCCGCGATCAAATAGGCCCATGCCTTGAGGGCCTAAGGCCTTGAGGGTCTGGACACCCTGTCTAAGGCGCAAGCTAAGGCCAGCCTTGTTTAGGGCTAGGCCTGGTGTGTCGAAATAGGTCGCGTTCAGGGTCTGGCGGGCATGGCCTTGCCAAATGGGCAGTGCAATCAGGGCCTGCGCTGATCCTGGCTCCATCTCGAGCTTCAGTTCGATTTCTTGATTCAAGCTTGCGGCCTTGGCGGTGTCGATGGGGGCAATGGCACTATAGCTACCACCGGCTTAATCGCATCGCCATGCTGGATGTGGCCCTTAGTCTTAATAAAGATAGTTAAAGCAACTTTTTCTAATATCGGGTTAAAAGCTGCCTATTATTTCAATTGCGATCGCAATTATTTCGCTTGAATTAGGCATAGATTTAGAACATCCTAGTGATAATTGCCAGAACAAGGCGGGTCTAAAGTTAAGTTTTTCGGTTAATGCCTCACCTTTTGGCAGCAATAATCGCGATGAGGGATTTTTATGGCTGATTCGTCCGCAGTTTTTTCTAACGCCTTGCGTACCATGCCCAAACAGGGGCGTGCGGTTCAGACCTATGAGCGCCTGCTCGATGTCTCTGGCGACCTGCTCGCTGAGGTCGGGATTGAGCGAATCTCGACCAATCTCATCTGTGCTAGGGCCGGGATGACGCCGCCGGCCCTATATCGTTATTTTAAGGACAAGTATGCGGTGCTCGACGCGCTCGGCCGCCGCCTCTTGGCGCGGCGCGGCGATATTCTAACCCTGTGGTTGGCAGAGGTTAGCCCTAGGGGCGCTCAGGCCATGGCTGAAGGTTTGGGCGATGTGCTGACGGCAACCTGGCAAGCGACCCTGAATGAGCCGGGCGGAATCTGGATCCTGCGGGCCCTGCGGGCTGTGCCGCAATTGGCGCATGTTCGGGCCGAGGCCTATGCCGAAATGACCGAGATCATGGCCGCGGCCTTTGCCGCCTCGCTCAATCATCCGCCGAGGGATGATTTGTGGCTGCGGGTAAGGGTGGCTTTGGAATTTGCCTTCAGTGCCGATGAGCTATTGTTTGAAGAAACCCGCCTGCCGCCCGAAGTCATCATTGCCGAGGCCACAGACCTGCTGCGCCGGGCCTTGGTTGAGCCGATCCGGCAGGCTGCCACGGCCTAGGCCTTGCTGAAGCCCTGTGGCCTAGGTCATGATCCTCCCAATGGTTTGGGGGTGAGTCGCCATGGTTCGGCCGGTTTCGCACATAGTTGACGTGCTGATTGAAGAGCGCGCGCCGCATCTGGTCGCGTCTGGCCTTTGGCCTGTCTTGCGTCCAGCCCTTTACGCCCTGCTCGGCTATACCAAGGCTAGAGCCATGGTCGATGCTGTGGCCAATATGCCCGGGCGCGCGGCCTTGGACTATGTCGCCGATCTTTTGGCGGTTCAGGTTCAGACCCGCGGATTGGAGCATTTGCCAGCGACCGGGCGTCTGGTCCTAGTCTCCAACCATCCCACTGGGATTGCCGACGGGGTTGCGGTCTATGATGCCCTAAAGGCACGGCGGCCCGATCTTTGTTTCTTTGCCAATTCCGATGCGCACCGGGTCTGCCCCGGCTTTGACGACGTGCTGATCCCGGTCGAATGGGTGGAGGAAAAGCGCACCCGCGCGCGCGCGCGTCTGACCCTGAAGCGGGCGCAAGAGGCGTTTGAGGCCGAACGCGCCGTCATGATCTTCCCGGCCGGGCGTTTGGCGCGCCGCGATGCCAATGGCCGGCTTATGGATCCAGACTGGATGCCCAGTGCGCTTTCTTTGGCCAAAAAGCACAATGCTCCGGTCCTGCCCATCCATATGACCGGACCCAATTCCACCCTGTTTCACCTGTTTGACAAGGTGTCGCGCGAGCTGCGCGACATTACCCTGTTTCATGAATTGCTCAACAAGCGCGGTGGCCAGTTTAACCTAACCCTAGGGCCCTTGATCGCGCCCGGTCAGTGGGGCGCGGATTCCGGTCTGGGCACCATGGCGCTCAAGGCCTATGTGGAGACCGAATTGTCAGAAGATCCCGGCCGGGCCTTTGCCCAGCTTGCGGCTTGACCAAGGGATCTGGGAAAGCCGCCGTGTCGCCTGATCATGTCATTGCCTTGGCCGATGAGGCCGAAACCACGGCGCTGGGGGCTTGGCTAGCGGCTAGGCTGCAGCGCGGCGATGTGGTGTGTTTATGGGGCGCCTTGGGGTCTGGCAAATCCACCCTTGCGCGCGCCCTGATCCGCGCCCTGACCCGTCCAGATGAGCCCGTCCCCAGCCCGACCTTTACCCTGATCCAGACCTATGATGGGCCAAGGTTTGCCATAGCGCATCTTGATCTCTATCGCCTAAAATCGGCGCGTGAAATTGAAGAAATTGGGCTAGAAGAGGCGATAGATGAGGGCGCTGTCCTGATCGAATGGCCCGAGCGGCTTGAGGGTCATTTGCCCGCTGATCGGCTGGATATCGTCTTTGCCTTGCCAGATGGCGCGGCGGGGCGCCGGGTGCGCCTAGTGCCGCACGGGGACTGGAAGGAAAGAGCGCTTGAGTTCTGATCGCGAAGACCAAAAGGCCCAGTTCTTGCAAAGCGCTGGCCTTGGCGATGCTAGGCGCCAGGCCTTGGCAGGCGACGCCTCAACACGGCGCTATGAGCGGATCTATCCGGCCAAGGGCGGCGCTAGCCTAATCTTTATGGATCAGCCTCCCAGCGTGGAGACCCAGCCCTGTCCGCCCCAGGCCAGCGTGGCTGAGCGTCAGGCGCTTGGCTATAATGCCATGGCTCGGCTCGCGGCGGGCCGGGTTGAAGCCTTTGTCGCCAATGCCGGTTATCTGCGCGGTTGCGGCCTGTCGGCGCCGGTGATCCAGGCGGCGGATGCGGCCAAGGGGCTGGCCGTGCTGGAAGACTTGGGCGATGCCCTGTTTGCCCAGGCTGTAGGCCAGGGCACGCCCGAGCCTGCGCTTTATGGCCCAGCTATCGAGGTTCTGGTCAAGCTGCATCAGGCCGCCCCGCCGCCGGTGCTTAGTAGTGATGGGGTAGTTTGGCCCCTGCTGACCTATGATGATCTGGCGCTCAAGACCGGCTGTGATCTGTTTTTGGAATGGTGGCCAAAATATTCCGGCCTCGCACCATTTAACGCGGATGCCATGGCGCAGTGGGAAGCGCTGTGGGCCCCGATCCGAGCCCGTGGCGCGGCGGGTGCCAGTGTCTTTACCCACCGCGACTATCACGCTGAAAACCTGATCTGGCTGGATGGCCGTCAGGGCGTGGCGCGGGTTGGCCTATTGGATTTTCAGGATGCCCTGCGCGCCCACCCGGCCTGGGACCTGTTATCCCTTTTGCAAGACGCGCGCCGCGATATTGATCCTGCCCTAGAAAAGGCCATGCTGGAGCAGTATTTCGTCCGAAAAGGCCTGGCTGATCCGGCCCAGTTCATGGCCGATTATCGGGGTCTTGCGGCCCTGAATGCCACCCGCATCTTGTTCATTTTTGCCCGTCAGGTCGCAGGCTTTGGCAAGCCGCGTTATGTTGATTTCATGCCGCGCACCTGGCGCTATCTGGAACGCAATCTGGCCGCGCCAGACCTCGCCCCGCTCAAGGCCTGGTTCGACAAATATGTGCCGCAAGAGGCTAGGGCATGACCAAGCCAGCCCCTCTCTCCACCGCCATGGTGCTGGCCGCTGGCCTCGGTACTCGACTACGTCCGTATACAGATGATAAGCCAAAGGCCTTGGTTAAGGTCGCAGGCTCTGCCCTAATTGATCACATGTTGGCTAGGCTGGCCAAGGCGGGCGTGAGCCGGGCTGTGGTCAATGTCCATGCCCATGCCGATCGGCTAGAGGCGCATTTGAAGGCGCGAACCGCCGCGCCCCAGATCATAATTTCCGACGAGCGCGAGGCTGTGCTGGAAACCGGCGGCGGGCTTCGGAAGGCCAGGCCGCTACTGGGTGACGATCCAGTTTTTGTGGCCAATATTGACTCTGTCTGGATCGAGCAGGGGACGCCAATTGCCCAGGCCTTAAAGGCCGCCTGGGACCCTAGCCGAATGGATGTGCTCTTGGCCCTGGCCAGACTCGATAAGACCATCGGCTTTGACGCGCCTGGCGACTTTTTTATGGCCGAAGACGGAGGATTGCAGTTTCGAGACCAGGCTAAGACCGCGCCGCTTGGCTATATGGGCCTGCATATTACCAAGCCCCAGATTGTCGATAATGGCCCGCTGGGGGCTTTTTCTCTGGTTGTGCCTTGGCGCAAATTGGCGCAGCAGGGCCGGCTTTTTGGGGTCGTGTTGGACGGCGAATGGATGCATGTCGGTGATCCTCAAGCCCTGAGCGAGGCTGAGGCGCGGCTGGGGCAGGTGCCGTGACCGCGTTCTTGGCGCAGGCCGGGCCGCGCTGGTTTACCATTCCGGCGCATCGCTCATTTGTCGCCGACCTGGCCAGCGGGCTTTATCAGGCGCTGGGTCGTGGCGACCCAGCGGCCCTGTCTGAAGCCATTGTCTTGACGCCAACCCGGCGCGGAGCCCGGGCCTTGACCGAGGCCTTTGTGGCCGCCGCCGATGGCCAGGCTGTGCTCTTGCCGCAAATCCGCGCGATTGGTGATCTGGAGGCGGGCGAGCCGCCATTTGAGCCCGGCGATTTAGCCCTAGACCTGCCCCCGGCGGTCAGCGCTCAGCGGCGGCGGTTTGAGCTGGCAAGGCTGGTCATGGAGCATGAGCACCTGATTAGCCGCGAACTGGATGCGAGCGGCGCGCTGGATCTGGCCGATGCCCTGGCCGGGTTTTTCGACAGTGTACAGATTGAAGAAGTGGCCAGTGTCACGGCGCTAGACGCGCTGGTCGAGGGCGATTTGGCGCGCCATTGGCAGGCCTCGGCGCGGTTTTTGAAGATTGCGGTCGAGGCCTGGCCGCTTAGGCTGCAAAGCCTTGGCCTGTCAGACCTAACTCAACGCCGGGTGGCGGTACTCAAGGCGCTGGGCCAAAGCTGGCGCGATGATCCGCCAAGGGGCGTGCTGATCGCGGCGGGCTCTACCGGCACCGCGCCAGCGGCGGCTGAATTGTTATTGTCGGTCGCCTCTGCCCCGCAAGGCGCAGTCATCTTGCCGGGCCTTGATTTGAGCCTGGCGCAAACGGCCTGGGCCGATGTCAGTGAAAACCATCCGCAAGGGGCGATGAAGCGGCTGTTGGACCGGGCGGGCATAGATCGCGACGCGGTGCGGGTCTGGCCAGGCTCGGGCGATGACACCCACCAGACCAAGGGCCGCTGGCGTCGGCGCTTGATCAATGAGGCCCTGCGCCCGGCCGAGGCGACCGCCGATTGGCGTCAACAAATTGAGGACCTGCGCAGTGAAGGCGCCGCGCATGGGCTTGACCCGATCGAGCAAGGCCTATGCGGTCTGAGCCTGATTAAGGCCAGGACCGAGGAGGAGGCCGCAAACCTTGCCGCCCTCTTGCTGCGCGAAGTGCTTGAACACCCCACCAAGACCGCTGCCCTGGTCACGCCCGATCAGGCCCTGGCAAGGCGGGTTCAGGCCCGTCTGTCGCGTTGGGGTCTGCAGGCGGACTCATCGGCGGGCGAACCCTTGGCTGGGTTTTCGGTCGGCATATTGGCAGCCTTGACCGCGCGCCTTGCCGAGGACCGGCTAGACCCGGTGCGGCTATTGGCTGTGCTCAAATCGCCCCTGGTTAAGCTTGGCCTAGACGCGGACGCCCTTAAAAAAGCCCGCCGCGATCTGGAACTTTACGGCCTGCGCGGCGCAAAACCCTTAAGCTGGCAGGCCCTGGAAATGCGCCTTGATCAGGCTAGGGCGCGACATGGCGAGCCTGAAGACGCTCGCCGCCTTGCCAAAATCGATGCGGCCTTGGACCTCTTGCGCCGATTAGCCGGGGCCCTTGATCTGGCAGCGTCGGTGTTTGACGCAGGACCCGTGCCCGTCGAGGCGGCGGTGCGCGGCCTGATCCTGGCGATCGAGGCCTTAACCGCATCGCAGGCGGGTTTTGACGGGTCGGTTTGGGCTGGGGCGGCGGGTGAGGCGGCGGGGGGGCTTTTTGCTAATCTCTTGGCCGATGCCGATGGCCTGCCCCCGGTCAGTGCCGATCAGGCTGCCCAACTTATTGAACGGATCTTGACCGATACCCCGGTGC
>CANGCO010000038.1 GCA_947452365.1 Caulobacteraceae bacterium | reverse complement strand
GAAAAGGACGTCAAGTACGTCGATGTTCGGTTCACCGACGTTCGCGGCAAGATGCAGCACGTGACCTTTGATATTGATCTGGTCGATCTGGACTTCCTCAATGACGGGACCATGTTCGACGGCTCCTCGATCGCTGGCTGGAAGGCCATTAATGAGTCCGACATGAAGCTGCGTCCGGACCTGTCGACCGCCTATATCGACCCCTTCTATCAGCAGACCACCATGTGCCTGCATTGCGACGTGCTGAACCCAGACACTAATGAGCCTTACAACCGCGATCCGCGCTCGATCGCTAAAAAGGCCCTGAACCACGTCAAGGCCTCGGGCGTGGGCGACACGGTGTATTTTGGTCCAGAAGCCGAGTTCTTCATTTTTGACGATGTGAAGTGGTCAACCGATCCGCACAATACTGGCTATTCCTATGATGCCAGCGAGCTGCCCGCCAATACCGGCCGGGCCTATCCTGAAGGCAATATGGGCCACCGCCCTGGGCCAAAGGGCGGCTATTTCCCCGTCAATCCCGTGGACTCGGCGCAAGACCTGCGCGGTGAAATGCTGGCCGTCATGGGCGAGCTGGGCATGAAGCCTGAAAAGCATCACCACGAAGTGGCGCCTGCCCAGCACGAGCTGGGTCTGAAGTTCGACACCATGATCGTCATGGCCGACCGGCTGCAGATGTATAAGTATGTGATCCACAATGTGGCCGCCGCCTATGGCAAGACCGCTACCTTTATGGCCAAGCCGATGTTTGCCGATAATGGCAGCGGCATGCATGTGCACCAGTCGATCTGGGGCAATGGCAAGCCCTTGTTTGCCGGTGATAAATATGCCGGCCTTTCGGACCTGTGCCTGTGGTATATTGGCGGCATTATTAAGCACGCCAAGGCGATCAACGCCTTCTCCAACTCGACCACCAATTCCTATAAGCGCCTGGTCCCCGGCTATGAAGCCCCGGTGAAGCTGGCCTATTCGGCCCGCAACCGTTCGGCCTCGATCCGCATCCCGCATGTCGACAGCCCCAAGGGCAAGCGTATCGAGGCGCGCTTCCCCGATCCCATGGGCAACCCCTATCTGACCTTTACCGCCCTCTTGATGGCTGGCATGGACGGGATTGCCAATAAGATCGATCCAGGCGGCCCAGCCGACAAGAACCTCTATGACCTGCCCCCGCGCGAGCAGAAAAAGATCCCAGAGGTTTGCGGCAGCCTGCGTGAAGCCCTGGAATCGCTCGATAAGGACCGCGGCTTCCTCAAGGCTGGCGGCGTGATGGATGATGATTTCATCGACAGCTATATCGAGCTGAAGATGGAAGAAGTGATGCGCTTGCAACTGCACCCGCACCCCGTCGAATTCGATATGTATTACAAGTGCTAATCTGATCCTTGGATCGACGACGACGAAGGGCCGGGCATCAAACCCCGGCCCTTTTTCGTGGGCGGACATGCTCGCAAATTCATCCGCAAAGGGATTGATATTTGTCAAAAATATCTGGCAGATAGGGCCTGATCTTTTCGAGGCTTTTCATGCTCACGACCCTACGCCTGACGGCGCTTCTGGCCGGACTGGCTATGGCTGGCCTTTTAGGCGCCTGCGCGACGGCTAGCCCGACCGCATCATCCAAAAGCGCTGCCAAGGCCTTGCCACTGGGCAGCGATAGTGGCGGCGATGCCACGACCGAGCCCGCGCCTTTTGCCAGTACCTACAAGCCCCTGCCCTCGCAGCTAACGGCCATAGTCGGTGCCCATATCCTTACAGCAACGGGTCAAGATATCGAGACCGGTACGCTTGTCATGGATGAGGGCAAGATCGTCGCGGTTGGTAAGGACGTGCCCGTGCCAATGGGCGCTAAGGTCATTAATGCCAAGGGGCTTTGGCTGACCCCCGGCATTATCGATTCCCACTCGCATCTTGGCGTCTATGCCTCGCCAGGCGTCCAGGCCCATTCTGATGGCAATGAGGCGACCGATCCCAATACGGCCAATGTCTGGGCTGAGCATTCGGTCTGGCCGCAGGATCCCGGTTTCAACCGCGCCCGGGCCGGGGGCGTGACTACACTGCAAATCCTGCCAGGCTCCGCCAATCTGTTTGGCGGCCGATCCGTGACCTTGAAGAATGTTCCGTCAGTCACCACCCAGGGCATGAAGTTTCCCGATGCGCCCTATGGCTTGAAAATGGCCTGCGGCGAAAACCCAAAGCGGGTCTATGGCCATAAGGGCCGCGCGCCCTCAACCCGCATGGGCAATGTTGCGGGCTATCGCAGCGCCTGGATTGCTGCGGCTAGCTATAAGCGCAAATGGGAAGACTACCGGGCCAAGATCGCCAACGGCGAAGAGGCTGACCGGCCCGAGCGGGACCTGACCAATGACACCTTGTCGGGCGTGCTGGCCGGTGAAATCTTGGTCCAGAACCATTGTTATCGCGCCGATGAAATGGCGACCATGATCGATATTTCCAAGGAATTTGGCTTTAAGATCAGCATGTTTCACCATTCCTCTGAGGCCTATAAGATCGCCGACCTGCTAGCCCGAGAAGGCATCTGCTATGCCACCTGGGCCGATTGGGCGGGCTTTAAGCTGGAATCCTATGATGGGATTGCCGAGAACGCCGCGATCGGTCAGCGCAAGGGCGCCTGTGTCGTCATCCATTCGGACGATCCAATCATGGCCCAGCACCTCAATCAGGAAGCCGCCATTGCCATGGCGGCTGGCAATCGTCTGGGCCTTGCCATTACCCGCGCGGAGGCGATTAGCTGGATCACCGCCAATCCGGCCAAGGCGATGGGGATTGGCGACAAGACCGGCTCACTCGGGGTCGGAAAGAATGCGGATTTTGTGCTGTGGAGCGGCGATCCCTTCAGCGTCTATTCCACCGCCAACCAAGTGTTTATCGATGGCGCCAAGGTCTATGACCGCAAGGACCCGCACTTCCAGGCCCAATCTGATTTCGAACTTGGCCAACCCGGCGAGGGAGTCCACCCATGAACCGCCGCATCCTTTTGGCCGCCGCATCGGCTCTTTCCCTGATCGCAGCCCCGGCCCTGGCCCTGGCCCAGAGCCTGGCGATTATCCATGCGCATATTCTGAGCCAAGGCCCAGCCGGTGAGATTGCCTCGGGCACCGTCTTGATCAAGGACGGCAAGATTACAGGGCTTGGCGCGAACCTAGCCGTACCAAACGGAATGCGGGTGATTGATGCCGCTGGTCAGATTGTGACACCCGGCCTGATCCTGCCCAGCTCAAGCCTAGGCGTGTCCGAGGTCGATCAGGTCGAAGAAACCCGCGACGACGGTGCGGGCGATCGCATGGGGGCGGCGTTTGATGTCCAATACGGCGTTAACGCCGATTCCGCCCTGATCCCGCTGGCCAGGCTTGGTGGGGTTACCCGCGCCGTGATTACCCCCGTGCTTGGTCGCGGCGGCGAGGGTGCGCACAAGGATGATGGCAGCGATGACTTCTCCGGCAGTGCCCAAGATGGCAAGGCCAGCCTATTTGCCGGTCAGATCGCGGCCGCTAGCCTCGCATCGGGCAGCCGCTCGCCGGTCTTTAAGGCCCGCATCGGCATGGCGCTGGATCTGGGCGAGGCCGGGGCGGACTATGCAGGCGGCTCCCGCGGGGCTGCCTTTGTCTTACTTAAATCGGCGCTCGATGATGCGCGCCATTATGCCAAGACCCGCAAGGGCTTTGATACGGGCGCTAGCCGTCCCTATCCCTATAGCCGCGAGGATATGGAGGCGCTTGTCCCCGTTGCCGAGGGGCGTGTGCCGCTCCTGGTTCGAGTCCATAAGGCCTCTGACATTTTACAGGTGCTAAAGCTTGCCCAGGAGCAAAAGCTCAAACTCATTCTTGAGGGCGCCGAGGAAGGCTGGCGGGTTGCGGACGCCATTGCCAAGGCCGGTGTTCCGGTCCTGGTCGATGCCCAGGCCGACCTGCCCGGCAGTTTTGAAACCCTCGGATCGAGCTTGGAAAATGCTGGGCGGTTGAATGCCGCAGGCGTTTTGATCGCGATCATGGGCAGCCGCGACTACACTAATCTGCGTCAGGGTCGGTTCAATGCCGGAACCGTTGTGTCCTATGGCCTGCCCTATAGCGCTGCGCTTGCCTCAATCACCATCAATCCGGCCAAGATCTGGGGGCTGGCGGACAAGATCGGCAGCCTGGAGCCAGGCAAGGATGCGGACCTGGTGATCTGGTCTGGCGATCCACTTGAAGTCACCAGCTATGCCACAGCCGTGATCATCCAGGGCCAAGACCAGCCCATGACCTCGCGCAGTCTGGAACTGGCAAAGCGCTATAGGCCAGGGGCCGACACGGATTATCCGCCCGCCTATCGCTAGGGCGTGGGTCTATGTTAGGAGATAGGGCCCGCTGATTTTCAGCAGGGCATACGAGGCCGCGTCGAATCGCGTCAGAATATATTCATGCCTGTGACCCCTCCGCAAAGATCCCTGTTCGATGACGCGCCAGAGCCTGGCGCTACGCCCAAATCCGTTATCGCGCCGACCGCAACCGTCGCGCCGATTGCCAAGCCTGCCCCTGCGCCAAACGCCGAACAATCCCGGTCCAGCGCGGTTGCCGCTGCGACCGGCTATTCAGCCAAAGATATTGAAGTGCTTGAGGGGCTGGAGCCGGTCCGCAAGCGGCCGGGCATGTATATTGGCGGCACGGACGAGCGCGCCCTGCACCATCTGTTCGCCGAGGTGCTGGATAATGCCATGGACGAGGCCGTGGCCGGTCACGCCAAATTCATTGAGGTCCGGTTAGAGGCCGACGGGGCCCTGGTCGTTCGCGATGATGGCCGCGGCATTCCCGTCGATGCCCACCCCAAATACACGGACAAGTCCGCCCTCGAAGTGATCATGACCGTGCTGCATTCGGGCGGAAAGTTTTCGGGTAAGAGCTATGAGACCTCGGGCGGCCTACACGGGGTCGGGATTTCCGTGGTCAATGCCTTGTCTGAACGGCTGGATGTCACGGTCTGGCGCGACGGGTTTGAGCACCGTCAATCCTATTCACGCGGCAAGCCCTTAGGCGCGCTGGAGCGGGGCAATCCGTCTCGCAAGCACGGCTCTTCGCTGCGGTTCTCACCGGACGAAACCATATTTGGCGCCGGGGCGGTGTTTAAGCCCGCGCGGCTTTACCGAATGGCCCGGTCCAAGGCCTATCTGTTTCGCGGCGTAGAAATCCGCTGGTCCTGCGCGCCAGAGCGCATTACCGACCAGACCCCGGCTGAGGCCGTCTTCCACTTCCCCAATGGACTAGCGGATTTCTTGGCTGAACGGGTGGCCGGAATTGAAACCCTGACCGAGACCTTTTCTGGCCGGATTGAGCGCAAGGCGGCGGGCGGTTCAGACGGTGGGGCGGTGGAATGGGCCATTACCTGGTCGCCGATCGGGTTTGGCGACAGTGACAGCTTTATGCAGTCCTATTGTAACACCGTGCCCACGACCGAGGGCGGCACGCATGAGGCGGGCCTGCGCGCCGTCTTAATGCGCGGCCTCAAGGCTTACGGCGAAATGACCGGCGAAAAGCGCGCCGGTCTGATCACGGCCGAAGATGTGATCGGCAATGCCGGGTCCCTGATCTCGGTCTTTATTCGCAATCCCGAATTCCAAGGCCAGACCAAGGAAAAACTGTCGTCATCCGAGGCGCAAAGACTGGTCGAGGCGGTCTTGCGCGATCCGTTCGATCACTGGCTAACGGCGGCACCAAAGAGCGCTGATCGCCTGCTGGAATTCATTATTGAGCGGGCCGAGGACCGGCTAAAGCGGCGGCGCGACAAGGATGTGGCCCGCGCCTCGGCCACGCGCAAGCTGCGCCTGCCCGGCAAGCTCGCCGATTGTTCGGGCCAGGCCACAGACGGGACCGAGCTTTTTATCGTCGAGGGCGACAGCGCTGGGGGCTCAGCCAAACAGGCGCGCAACCGCAAGACACAAGCCATATTGCCCCTGCGCGGCAAGATCTTGAACGTGGCCTCAGCCACCAATGACAAGGCTGGACGCAATACAGAACTCTCTGACCTGTTGCTGGCCCTGGGCGTTCAGGGCGGCAACCGGTTTAAGGAAGAAGACCTGCGCTATGAGCGCATTGTCATCATGACCGATGCAGACGTCGATGGCGCCCATATTGCCAGCCTCTTGATCACGTTTTTTTATCGCACCATGCCGGGCCTGATCCGGGCCGGTCGCCTATTCCTAGCCCTACCGCCGCTCTATCGCATCAGCCATGGCGGCAAGACCGTCTATGCCCGCGATGACGCCCATAAGGACGAGCTGATGGCGGGTCAGTTCAAGAACAAGAAGCCCGAGATTGGCCGCTTTAAGGGCCTTGGCGAAATGATGCCAGCCCAGCTTAAAGAGACCACCATGGACCCCTCAAAACGCACCCTAGCCCGCGTCACCCTGCCCCGCTCCGAAGAGGCGGTTGAGGACCTAGTCGAGACCTTGATGGGCCGACGGCCCGAATTGAGGTTCCGGTTTATTCAAGACAATGCGGAGTTTGCCGTCGATGATTTGGATGTATGATCGGCGCAAAACCCGACTTTGATTGACTTCCGCGCGGTTGTGCGTATGATAGGTGCCAGTTTAGAGCAGGCTCGGCGAATCCGCGCCGCCCGTTCGCCCAAGCACGGGCGGCTCTGGCTTCGTACAGCGTGACATGACCGAATTTTCCCAATTGGGCTTATCGCCCACAACCCTGCAAGCCATTGCTGATACGGGTTATACCACAGCGACCCCGATCCAGGCCGCCGCCATCCCTATAGCCCTTGCAGGTCGGGACGTTTTGGGCATTGCCCAGACCGGTACCGGCAAGACGGCGGCCTTTACCCTGCCCCTGATTGAACGTCTGGCGGCGGGCCGTTCCAAATCGCGCATGCCGCGGGCCCTGGTGATCGCACCGACCCGCGAACTGGCCGACCAGGTCGCCATGTCGTTTGAGAAATATGCCAAGGGCACCAAGCTGACCTGGGCATTGCTGATCGGCGGGGTTTCGTTTGAAGAACAGGTGCGCAAGCTGGACCGCGGCGTTGATGTTCTCATCGCCACCCCCGGGCGCCTTTTAGACCATTTCGAGCGCGGCAAGCTCTTGCTCACCGGCGTAATGATGATGGTGGTCGACGAGGCCGACCGCATGCTGGATATGGGTTTCATCCCGGATATTGAGCGCATCTTCAAGATGACGCCGCCAAGGAAACAGACCCTATTCTTCTCGGCGACCATGCCGCCTGAGATTACCCGCCTGACCAAGCAGTTCTTGAATGATCCAGAACGCATTGAGGCCAGCCGCCCCGCCACAACCGCGACCACTATTACCCAGCATCTGGTGCCAATCCCCGTGGTCGATCACAAGGCCAAGCGCATGGCGCTTAGGGCCCTGGTCGAGCGCGCCGATGTCAAGAACGGCATTGTGTTTTGCAATCGCAAAAGCGAGGTCGATATTGTCGCCAAGTCGCTAAAAGTGCACGGGTTTGATGCGGCCCCCATCCATGGCGATCTTGACCAGACCATGCGCATGAAGACTCTGGATGCTTTCCGCAAGGGCGAGCTAAAGCTGTTGGTCGCCTCTGATGTGGCGGCGCGCGGCCTAGACATTCCCGATGTCAGCCATGTGTTTAATTATGACGTGCCACACCATGCCGATGACTATGTGCACCGGATTGGCCGCACAGGCCGGGCCGGGCGTCTGGGCGAGACCTATATGCTGATCACCCCAGCCGATACGCGCAATCTGGACAAGGTGCTCAAGCTGATCGGCCAAAAACCAGAAGAGACCATTCTGGATTTGGACTGGAGCTTGGCGGCCGGCGGCGATGAGCGGCGCGCCTCAAGCCGCAGTGGCGGACGTGAGCGTTCGGGCGGCGGCTCTGACCGTAAGCCCAAGCGCGATCACTCGCGTGGACCCGGCGGCGCGCCCTTGCACAATGAAGTCGCCTCCATGACCCCAATCATTGCCGCGCCGGTCGAGGCCGTAACACTACCCGCTGAAGCCATGGCCCCGCAGGTACAGGACGCGCCGCCTGCCCGCCGCTCGCAACGGATGCGCGGCCGCAAACTGACTGAGCCGGCACCGACAGCGCTCGAAATGGCCCCAGAGGCGGAATTCTTGACGCCCGTTCCGCTGGTTGAGACCCCCTCTGCGCCGCGCGAACGCGGTCGACGCCCCGAACGTGGCCCACGGCCTGAGCGGGTGAACGCCGAACATCCTCGTCCCGATCGCGATCCGCCGCGTGCGGCAGAAATCCCCGCCCGTCCAGCCGTGGTCAGGTCTGTCACGCCAGAGCCTGAGCGTAGTCGCGGTGTCCAGTCGGTTCAGCCGCGCGATTATGATGACCGCCGCGTGGTTGGCTTTGGTAATGACTTGCCGGCCTTCCTGGCCAAACCCCTACCCAAGCGCAAGGTCGATCCCGACCAGGCATGAGGCCGAAGCGGGATCTAACCTAGCTAGACAAACCCAATCCAAAATGGCTTTCTTGGTCTGCAGGCTTAGGGGTTGGTAACCGCTAATCGGTCGCGTCTAGCCTTGCCGTGTCAGGGATGGCCATTTTTCATGACCGATACGACAATCGAAAAGCCGATTTCTTATCCGGGACAGGGCACCAAGCCTTATCGCGCCTATGTGCTCGCCGTCCTGCTTATCGTCTATACCTTCAATTTTATCGACCGGGTGGTGATTTCGATTATCCAACAACCGATCAAGGCGGAGTTTGGGCTTTCCGATTTTCAGCTCGGCCTGCTCGGCGGACCCGCCTTTGCCGTCCTGTATACCCTACTCGGCATCCCAATCGCGCGACTGGCCGAAAAGCGTAACCGCATGACCATATTGGCCATCTGTCTGGCGGTCTGGAGCGGGGCAACCGCCTTGTGTGGGTTAGCTACATCTTATCTTATCTTAGCCTATCCTTGGCCCGGGTCGGGGTCAGTATTGGTGAGGCGGGCTGTACGCCCTCTGCCCAGTCCGTGATCAGCGATTATTTCCCGGCCGATAAGCGGGCAACCGCCATATCCATCTATGCCCTTGGGGTTCCAGTAGGCTCCATGTTGGCGGCCATAGGCGGCGGCTATATCGCCCAATATATGGGCTGGCGCGAAGCCTTTATCATACTCGGCCTGCCGGGCCTGTTATTGGCCATGGTGGTCAAGCTGACCATTAAGGAGCCGGAGCGCGCTGGGTCTGGCCCGGGCATTGAAACGCCCAGCTTTGTCGAGACCTTCAGCTATATGGCCAAAAAGCCAACCTTTTGGCATGTGGCCCTCGGCTCGGCCATGGCCAGTTTTGTCGGCTATGGCGTTGGCCAATATCTGAACTCATTCCTAATGCGCACCCACCATCTAAGCCTGCTGCAAGCCTCGCAATTGACCGGCATAGTGCTTGGCCTCGCCGCAGCCTTTGGGACCTTTTTCGCCGGTTGGCTCGCCGACCGCATCGTCAAGCGCCACCCCAATGCGCTCGCCTGGCTTCCAGCGCTTGGCTTTGCTATCTGCACGCCGTTTTACATCATAGGTTATATGGCGCCCAGCCTGTGGATCGGGGTGCCGTTTTTGGTGGTTGGAGCGGTCACCCACTATTTCTATCTGGGCTGTATGTATGCGGCGACCCAAGGCGTGGCCGACCCGCGCATGCGCGCCACGGCAACCGCCGTGCTGCTCTTTATTGTCAATATTCTTGGTTATGGCCTTGGCCCGCCCGTGATCGGGGCCTTGAGCGATATGTTCGCCAATATGAGCCTTGCCTCTGCAGGCCTGACCACAGCCGACTGCGGCAAGGCCATGTTGGCCGCCAGTCAGGGCGCCTGCACGGTTGGACAAGAATTTGGTCTGCGCTGGGCCATATTTGTTGGCCTGTTTGGCTATTTATGGGCCGGGGCGCATTTCCTGTTTGCGTGGAAAACCCTGCGCAAGGACTGGGTGGGTTAGGTAAAAAAAGGGCGGCTCGTTCGAGCCGCCCCTAAACCTTAGCGCTTGAGCTGGCTTGCCAGATATTTGCGGATGCCCGGACCATAGGGCGGACGCATCTGGACCAGGGGGCCAATATCCTTCTTGATCTGGGTATAGACCGCCTTTTTATGGCTAAATTCCTTAAAGCCGTCATGACCATGATAGCTGCCCATGCCGGCTGGCCCCACCCCGCCGAAAGGCAGTTCTTCTTGGGCAATGTGCATAATGACATCATTGACCGTCACCCCGCCCGAGGTGGTGGAATTGAGCACCAGGTCACGCTCAGCCGCATCTTCACCGAAATAATAGAGGCCCAAGGGCCGGTCATGCGCGTTCACATAACCGATCGCCTCTTGCACCGTCTTATAGGTCTTGACCGGCAGGACTGGACCAAAGATTTCTTCCTGCATCACCTTCATATCATCGGTTGGATTGATGATCAGGGTCGGCGGGATGCGGCGGTGTTCTTGCTGGGTAAAATCCTCTTCGGCTGGATTGATCTGGACAATGCGCGCGCCCTTGGCCCGGGCATCTTCAACATAGCCCATAATCCGGTCATAATGCCGCTGGGCGACAATGGCCGTATAGTCGGGATTGTCTTTAATGGTCGGGAACATTTTCGCGACCGAGCTTTGCGCCTCGCCAATAAAGGTTTCCAACTTGTCTTCCGGGGTCAGGACATAGTCCGGTGCCAAGCAGATCTGGCCAGCATTCAGCGTCTTGCCATTCATCACCCGGGCCGCCGCGGTGGCAAAATCAGCCGACTTGCCCAGAATGACGGGGCTCTTGCCGCCCAGTTCCAAGGTCAATGGCACCAGGTTTTCGGCCGCAGCCCGCATCACATGGCGCGCGACGCCCGTGGCGCCGGTAAAGATCATATGATCAAAAGCCAGGCCCGAAAAAGCCTGTCCAACCTCAGGCCCGCCGGTGATCACGGCCACTTCTTCCTCTGAAAACACCGAGGCAAACATCTTGGCCATCAGTTCAGAAGTCGCGGGCGTAAATTCCGAAGGCTTGATCATGGCCCGGTTACCGGCCGCTAATATGCCAGCAAGCGGCGCAAAGGTCAGATTGACCGGGAAATTCCAAGGACTGATCACCCCGACCACGCCCTTGGGCTGATACTGGACCTCGGCCTTGGCCCCAAACAGGCCCAGAATTGCCGGTGTGGTCTTGCGCTTTTCGGTCTTCATCCATTTGGCCAAATGCGCCTTGGCGTGCTTGAGCGGCCCGACAGAGCCGGCCACATCGGTAAACCGGGTTGCGTCCGCCGAACGCGCACCAAAATCGGCAATCAGGGCCTGCTCAATCTCGGTTGAATAATCGACCAAGAGACCAATGCAGCGGTCCAGCCATTCGATCCGCTTGGCCAAGGACGGCGCGCCATCGCGCAGATGCGCGGCCTTTTGTTTGGCGAGTATGGTTTGCATTTGCGCGGCTTGGTCGCTTATGGCTGTGGCGGTCATGGCGTATTTGTTTCCCTTGGGCCGACAGTGCCGTCGGTCGCATTGATTTGAATGCACCATTGCTTGAAACGCAGCAAAGCTCAAGCCGGGGCCATTTTAACCCCTCGTTTGTAACTTACGGTTTATTAGAAATATTAGGCTTAACAACCTCCGCTAACGCGGAATGGCATGAAGGATAGACAGGTCATGTCCAGCCAGGTCGATTTAACCGTGCGCAGTGTAGCCGGACTAGAACTGACCCGTCGCGCCTTGGACCTTATTGAGCAGCACAAGATTTGGCCAACGCCTCTGAATATAGAATTGTTCAGCCATTTCGTCGCCGACCCAAAAAGCAGCTTAGGTATTGAAATACAAGAACTTTTAGACTCTGAGGATAGGTTTACGGACCGTACCAGCTTAAGGTTGGCCGTCAATCATTTTCCAGAAGCGCGCCTTGCCGACCATATCCGCACCACGGGTAGCTTTCTGTTAAAAGAACTCGAAGATGTCAGTCAGGCCATTAATCGCGCCCAAGATTCTAATGACAGCTATAGCGGTGTCCTGAACGATACCAGCGACAACCTCTCCAAGGCTCCGGAGGGGCCGGTCGTCATGCAACTGGTCGAAAACCTATCCGCTGCAACTCAACAGGCCAAATCCGAGACCGAAAGCCTCGAAAAGCGGCTCAATGAATCGGTCAGTGAGGTCAAGCGCCTTCAGGAAAATCTCGAAACCCTGCGCCGCCTTGTCGATACAGATGCCCTAACCAAACTGGCCAACCGCAAGGCCTTTGACGAGGAGATTCAACTGGCCTGCGCCGAGGCAGATTCCACGGGTCAAGACCTAAGCGTGGCCTTGCTCGATATTGATCACTTTAAGTCCTTCAACGACAAATGGGGTCACCAAACCGGCGATCAGGTGATCCGCTTCGTCGCCAGCACCCTGAAACAATTTTCACCGCCGCCGCGCCTAGCAGCCCGCTATGGCGGCGAGGAATTCAGCATCGTCTTCCCAAATGAAGGCGCCGCCAAGGTCGAAACTATCGTCAATGACCTATGCGAGGAGATTGCAAATCGCAAACTGCGTCGCCGGTCCAGCAATGACGAGTTAGGCACGATCACTGTGTCCGCTGGCCTAGCCCAACGCAAACGCGGCGAAACCCCAGAATCCCTGATTGAGCGGGCAGATAAGGCGCTCTATGCCTCTAAGCGCGCGGGCCGTAACAAGGTCACCAATGCTGAGGCCACAGCAGCGCGGAAATCGGCACCCAGCCCTTCGCCAAAAAAAACCTAGCCTTACGCGGCGTTATCCGCGTTTAGCTAAGGGCCAAAGATGAACGCGCGGGAGACGCTCCATGGACTATACCAAGATCAAGGTTTCTGTGACCGATAATGTTGCGGTCATTACCCTGGCTGACCCAGCCACTATGAATGCAGCTGGCATGGATACGGCAACGGAACTGGCCGATGCCTTTAACCGCGTCGCCCTAGGCGCTATTGCCGCCCGCGCTGTTATCCTAACCGGCGAGGGCCGCGGCTTTTGCTCGGGGGCAAACCTGTCCGGCGGCGGGGCTGGCGGCCGTGAGGTTGAGGCCGATGGCAAGCCCGATGCGGGCCGGGCGCTCGAAACCCACTATAATCCCCTCGTCGCCATTATGCGCGACTTTCCCATGCCGATCATTACGGCGGTCAATGGCGCCGCCGCGGGCGTTGGCTGTTCCATGGCCCTGCTCGGCGACATTGTTGTGGCGGCTGAAAGCAGCTATTTCCTGCAAGCCTTCCGCCGCATTGGCCTCGTACCTGATGGCGGCTCGACCTATTTGCTGCCGCGCATGATCGGCAAGGCCCGCGCCATGGAAATGGCCCTGCTCGGCGACAAGATTCCTGCCAAGACCGCACTCGAATGGGGCTTGATCAATCGCTGCGTGCCCGATGCTGACCTGATGACCACAGCCATGACCATTGCCAAGGAATTGGCCGCAGGTCCCATGGCGCTGGGCATGATCCGCAAGCTGATCTGGGAAAGCCTAGATGCCGACTGGGACGCGCAACTCACCGCCGAACGCAAGGCGCAGCGCAAGGCGGGTAAGTCGGCTGACTTTATCGAGGGCGTTAGCGCCTTTTTGCAAAAGCGCGTCGCCCAGTTCAAGGGCCATTAGTCTAGACCAAGGGCTTTGCCGCCGGGTCATTTACCCAGGCCGGGCGGCGAAGCGACTTGGCGGTATATGTGCCATCAGGCAGCCGGATCGGGGCGGTCGTCTCTAGGCTTCTACGCATGGTGTCATATCCGGCCATGTGCACGACTCCGACCTTAGCGCCGGGCATATAACGCTCAATCAGGCGGGTCTGGTCCTGATCACAGGCCCAGTGCGGCCCCATATAATTGCAGATATCGGGGGCCAGATCGACCGGCAGTCCATCAATATAGACCGCAAGGCCCAATGAGAGCTGGTCGGAGGTAAATACCCTGCCCCGCCCGATCACCCGCTCTTGGCGGCTACGCCAGGCCTGCCAATGCGGCGCATCCTGACGCAGGACAAAGGCCCCGGTATTGAGCGTGCCCTGATTGGCAATCTTGCGCGCCTCAGACTCCTTGACGCCCGAGCGCCGAGCATTCTTGTACAAGATCGACCGCACCTCGGCATAGCCAAATGCGGCCCAGCGCAGGGGCAAGGTATGGGTTGAGTTGCGCGAGGACTGGGACACGATCGCCATCGGCCCCTTGGCGGCGGCATCAAACATCATATCGACCGGGGCCATGTCCTGAATCCAGGCATCGCCATCAATCCAGGCTATCAGTTCGGTCTCGGGCAGATAAGTATCCAAAAAGGTGCGGGCAATCTGGACCTTGAGATGCTCACGCCCGCGAATGCGCCAGTCCGCAATCTTAAAGCCCCAATCGACATCGAGGATCTGCGCGCCATAGCGGCTGGTCAGGTGCGCTTTTTGCTCTGGCAACAGGCCGCCATCAATTACCGCCAAACCCATTTGGCTCGCATCGCGAAAATAGCGCACCGAGGCGCATAATTCATCAATCATAGGAAAATAGACGGCGTCCCCACCGGTAACAATTGTGCGTGCGGCCATCTTGCTGTCCTCAAATTGCGCCCTGTTGATCGTAGCGGTTTCTATAGGCCCAGCAAGGTTTTCAAGATTTCCCTAACCGTCTGTTTGACCTGCATCCGCCTTTGCGGGAAAGGCGGGGAAGGCGGCCGGGTTGGGGCCGGTGCCGGCCCCCTCCACCACTTCGTGGTCCCCCTCCCCCAGAGGGGGAGGATTAGAACAAGGTAAATCCGCCCCGAACATCGATTGCACCTAGTCCATATCGGACAGGCTAGCCGGAACAATCGTCACGCTTTCGCCGCAGCCACAGGCATCGGTCTCATTGGGGTTATGAAACACAAACCGCGATGCCAGCCGCGTGGTCTCATAATCAATCTCTGAGCCGATCAGAAACAATATGGCTTTTGGGTCAATCAGGATGCGCACGCCCCTGTCCTCGACCACCTCATCCAGGGGCTCTGCCGCCTCGGCATAGTCCAGCACATATTCCTGGCCCGCACAGCCGCCATTCTTGACCCCAACGCGCAGGCCAATATAGGGCCGCTCTGCCTTGGCCATAATGTCTCGTACCCGGTCGGCGGCGCGGTCAGTCAGGGTGACCACCTTGGGCCGAGGGCGACGTGGGCGGGGCGTAAGTGTGGGTTCGGCTTGCATGATCAGAACATGTTCAATTGCAGCTTGGCTTCATCCGACATCCGCGAGGGGTCCCACGGCGGATCAAACACCAGATTGACCTTACACGATTTCAGCTCGGGCAGCTTCATAATCGCCTCCTCGACCCAGCCTGGCATTTCACCCGCGACAGGACAGCCGGGCGCGGTCAGGGTCATGTCAATGACCACAGACTTATCCTCGGCCAGATCAACCTTATAGATTAGGCCAAGCTCATAAATATCGACCGGGATTTCGGGATCGAACACGGTCTTAAGCTGGACGACCAATAGATCCGTCATCCGGTCTAGGTCCTCCTGGCTCATGGCCTCAAGGCTATCGGTCGCTTGCGGGTTTGGGCTAACATCGTCCATCGGGTTCACTTTGATCGTTTATGCGAAAAAGGTTTGGGCGCGTCGCAGGGCATCGACAAAGACATCGACTTCTTCAAGCGTATTATAAAGGGCAAATGAGGCCCTGGCACTGGAGGTTATACCAAACCGCTGCATCAGGGGTTCGGCGCAATGGGCCCCGGCGCGCACGGCGACGCCATAGCGATCTAGGATCTGGGCCACATCATGAGCGTGGGCACCTTCGAGGGTAAAGCTTAAAATCGCGCCCTTGCCCGGCGCGGTACCAAGCACCTTTAGCCCATTCATAGCGGTCAGGCCCTCAAGCGCGCGGTCATACAAGGCCTGTTCGTGCGCCGCGATGGCCGCGCGGTCTTGGGCCATCACCCATTCGGCCGCCGCGCCAAACCCGATCACCTCAATGATCGCAGGTGTGCCAGCCTCAAACCGGTGCGGTGGCTCGGCATAGGTCACGGTCTCAAGACTGACCGAGGCAATCATTTCGCCGCCGCCCTGATAGGGCGGCATGGAGGCCAAGAGGTCGGCCTTGCCATAGAGCCCGCCAATGCCGGTCGGGCCGTATAGCTTATGGCCAGAAAAGACATAAAAATCAGCGTCTAGTGCCGACACATTCACAACCTGATGCGGCACAGCCTGACAGCCATCCAGCAAGACGGGCACGCCCAAGGCATGGGCCGACTCGATAATTTCGGCGGCCGGATTAACGGTGCCCAGCACATTGGACATGTGGCTCAAGGCCACTAGGCGGGTGCGGGGGCCGAGCAAGGCGCGATAGGCGGCCATATCCAACTGGCCATCGTCAAGGACGGGCACGAATTTCAACACCACGCCCCGGCTTTGGCGCAAAAAGTGCCAAGGGACGATATTGGCGTGATGTTCCATCACCGACAGGATGATCTCGTCGCCTGCGGTCAAGCGCTGACCAAAGCTGGCGGCGACCAGATTGATCGCCTCGGTCGCGCCCTTGGTAAAGACGATCTGATCTGGCGAGGGTGACCCGATCAGACGCGCAACACTGGCCCGGGCCGCCTCAAACGCATCCGTGGTCTCATTGGCAAGGGTATGCAGGCCCCGATGCACATTGGCATAAGAGGATTCCATGACCTTATTCATGGCCTCGATCACCGCCCAGGGCTTTTGGGCAGAAGCTGCGCTATCGAGATAGACTAGGGGCCGGTCATTGACCTGGCGCGACAGGATCGGAAATTCTTCGCGAATGGCGGCGACATCAAAGGCCATCAGACCCTCCTGCCCCCAACCCTGCCAACCAGGCCTGCGCAACCTGCCGCACCGCCTCGGTCTCGATCCGGTCGATCACTTCTAGGCCAAAGGCCTGAACCAGCATGGCGCGGGCCTCTTCAAGCGGTACGCCGCGCGAGCAAATATAGAATAGGGCATCCTCATCCAGGGCCCCAACCGTATTGCCATGCGCGCAGGACACATCATCGGCAAAGATTTCCAACTCGGGCTTGGCATCAATCTCGGCACGATCAGACAAGATCAGGGCATGGTGGCCCATGCGGGCATCGGTCTGGTCTGCACCGGGCGTAACCTGAATCTGGCCTTGGAACACAGCCCGTGACGCATCGCGCACCGCGCCCTTGGTCAATTGATCCGTCGTGCCGCCGGGGCCGACATGGTTCACGACCGTGGTTAGATCAGCATGGCATTTGTCTGCCAGCATATAGACCCCGTCCAGCCTTACGTTGGCCCCGCCACCGGGGTGTGTCACCTGGGTTTCAAAGCGCTGACGCATCGCGCCCTTGGTCAAGACGGTCTGTTTCAGACTGGCCCCGGGCGACAGGGTGATATCGGCGGTGATGACACTCACCGCATCGCTTGGCTCATCCAGGATCACCACGCGCTCAAGACTGGCACCCTCGGCGAGATGGATGGTGAGATTAGCCGAGCTCAGATAGGCCGACCCTAGGCCCTCATGGCTTTCCAAAAGGGTCAGTTGCGCGCCAGAAGCCAGATCGATCCGGAGGTCGGACTGGTGCGAGGTGGTATGGCGATCAGCGACAAGGCGCAGTTCAACGCACAGAACTTGACCGGCATCAAGGCTTAGGACCTCGGGGCCACGACCATTGATGATGACCAGGCTACGGTCCGCCTTAATCGCGGCAAACGGCCCCAGCGTCGTAGGGACCGTGCCAAGCGGCGACGGCTCTGGGATCACCCGTACCGCCGCGCGCAGGTCTGTGTAGCGCCAGGCCTCGTCGCGGCGGCTGGGCAGCAGGCTGGCGTCACGACTTTTGAGGGCTTCAGACAGGCTCATGCGGCGGCCGGGGCAAAGCGGTCATAGCCGGTATCTTCCAGCTCAAGCGCAAGTTCCGGCCCACCCGAAGCGACAATCTTGCCGCCCGCCAGCACATGCACTCGGTCGGGTTTGATATAGTCGAGCAGGCGCTGATAGTGGGTAATGACCAGCATGCCGCGCTCAGAGCTGCGCAGGGCATTGACCCCTTCGGATACGATCCGCAAGGCATCAATATCGAGACCGGAATCGGTCTCATCAAGGATTAAAAACTGCGGCGAAAGCATAGCCATTTGAAAGATTTCCATCCGCTTCTTCTCACCGCCAGAGAAGCCGACATTCAAGGGCCGCTTGAGCATATCAAACTCGATCTTGAGCTTGGCCGCCTGTTCACGGGCAAGCTTTAGAAAGGCTGGCGCACCGATCTCGTCCTCGCCGCGCGCCTTGCGCTGAGCATTCAACGCGGTGCGAATAAAGGTCAGGCTGGGCACGCCGGGAATTTCCAGCGGGTATTGAAAGGACAAGAAGAGGCCCCTGGCGGCGCGCTCATTGGCGGCCATGGCCAAGAGGTCTTCACCGTTCAGACTGGCTGAGCCCTCGGTGACCTCATAGCCCTGACGCCCGGCCAGGGTATAGGACAGGGTCGATTTGCCCGCGCCATTGGGGCCCATGACGGCATGTACCTCGCCGGCTGGAATCTCCAGCGACAGGCCTTTTAGGATTTCAGTACCGCCAACAGCGACGTGCAGATTGGAAACAGACAACATGACTCAGATTACTTTCAGATCGGGTCTAGAATGAATTGAGAAGATCGGGCGCAGGCTCATCCGACACTGCCCTCAAGACTGATCGCCACCAGCTTTTGCGCCTCGACAGCAAACTCCATCGGCAGCTCTTGCAGCACTTCACGGACAAAACCATTGACCAGCAATTGCACAGCCTCCTCCTGCGACAGACCGCGCTGCATCACATAAAACAGCTGATCATCCGACAGGCGCGTGGTGGTGGCCTCATGCTCGAACTTGGACGAGGCATTGCGCGCCTCGATATAGGGCACAGTATGGGCCCCCGAGGTCTTGCCGATCAGCAGGCTGTCGCACTGGGTAAAGTTGCGTGTGCCCGTCGCCTTGGCATGGGCCGAGACCAAGCCGCGATAGGTATTGGATGATTTTCCAGCCGAAATGCCTTTAGAAATAATGCGTGAGCGCGTATTCTTACCAAGATGGATCATCTTGGTTCCGGTATCGGCCTGCTGGTGTCCATTGGTGATGGCGATCGAATAGAACTCGCCGACACTGTCATCGCCGCGCAGCACACAAGACGGATATTTCCAGGTCACGGCCGAGCCGGTCTCGACCTGGGTCCAGGACACTTTGGAGCGGTCACCGCGGCAATCAGCGCGCTTGGTGACGAAATTATAGATCCCGCCCTTGCCGTCCGCATCGCCCGGATACCAGTTCTGGACCGTGGAATACTTGATCTCGGCATCGTCCAGCACCACCAGCTCGACCACCGCCGCATGCAGCTGGTTTTCGTCCCGCTGTGGCGCTGTACAGCCCTCAAGATAAGAAACATAGGCCCCCTGATCGGCAATGATCAGGGTGCGCTCAAACTGGCCCGTGTTTTGGGCATTGATGCGGAAATAGGTCGATAGCTCCATCGGACAACGTACGCCCGGCGGCACATAGACAAATGAGCCATCGGAGAATACGGCGCTGTTCAGGCAGGCATAATAATTGTCGGTCGTCGGCACCACCGTGCCCAGATAGCGTTTCACCAGCTCTGGATGCTCGCGCACCGCCTCGCTGAACGAGCAGAAAATCACCCCGACCTCGGCCAGTTCCTTCTTAAAGGTCGTGACCACAGACACGCTGTCGAATACAGCATCAACCGCATAGCGCGGCGCGCCCTGAACCCCGGCCAGGACTTCTTGCTCGCGCAAGGGAATGCCCAGCTTGGCATAGGTTTTTAACAGCTCCGGATCGACCTCATCCAGGCTCATGGGCCCAGCCTTTTGGCTGGGGGCGGCATAAAAATAGAGGTCTTGGAAATCGATCTTGGGAAAGCTGACCTTGGCCCAGTCTGGCGCATCCATGGCCAGCCAGCGGGCATAGGCCTCTAGGCGCCATTGCAGCATCCAGTCCGGCTCCTGCTTCTTGGCCGAAATGAACCGCACAATGTCTTCGCTCAGGCCCTTGGGCGCAAAGTCCTGGGCAATATCGGTGACAAAGCCGTGCTCATAGGCCTCTAGCTGTTCAACCTGATCGATGGTCTGTTTGACCGCTGCCATACTCTACTCCTGCCCCTTAGGCCGCCGTGGCGGGTCTGCGGGACTGATGGCGGACAAAGGCTTCAAGCCAGGCGTCCGCAAATCGGTTCCAATCGTCTTCAGTCGTCGCCCAGCCACCACTGACGCGAATAGCGCATCCGGCCAGGCGCTCATGCCCCATGGCACTGAGCACCGGGCTTGGCCGCACCTTGCCCGAAGAACAGGCCGAGCCGGTCGAGACCATGATCCCGGCCAGATCCAGGCTCATAACCTGCAAATCGGCGGCAAAGCCTTCCATTGCTAAACATAGGGTGTTGGGTAGGCGCAGCCCACCTTCGCCCATCACTTCGACCGGGGCGTGGCTAAGAATCTTGGCCACCGCCGCCTCGCGCCAGCTGGCCTGAGCGGCTAAATGGTCGATGTCGTGCCTGCAGGCCTCGGCCGCCGCACCAAAGCCCGCAATGCCGGAAAGGTTCTCGGTGCCCGCCCGGCGTCCGCGCTCCTGCCCGCCGCCGTGCAGCCGCCGCATCAGGGTCGCACGCGGGCCAAAGGTCAGGGCCCCCGTGCCTTGCGGCCCGCCAATCTTGTGGGCGGACAAGGCCAAGCTATCGGCGCCGCAACCGCGCCCATCCACCACCATCTTACCCGCCGCCTGGACGGCATCAACATGCAGCCAGCCATTATGAGCGCGCAAAATCTCTGCCGCCTGCGCCGTCGGCTGGATAACGCCGGTTTCATTATTGGCCAGCATTAGGGCGGCAAAAGGCCGTCCGTCAGCCGCGTCCCAAACCGATAACCGCTCGGCCAGCCAGTCCAGATCAGCCATGCCATGCGCATTCACCGGCCAGATCTCGACCGCCGCGCCGCTGGCCAGCGCGGTTTGGGTGACACAGTCATGCTCAGTCGCGCCGATCAGCAGGCGGCGACTGCCACTGGCCACCGCACTCTCAATCGCCAAGGCATTGGCCTCTGTGCCGCCACTGGTAAAAATCACGGTCGAGGCGGGCACGCTGATCAGGGCCGCCACAGCCTCACGCGCGGTCTCAACCACGGCCCGTGCCGCCCGGCCCGCGCCGTGCACCGAGGACGGATTACCAACCAGGCTCAAGGCCGCGATCACGGCCTCACGCGCCTGTGGCCGAACCGGGGCGGTGGCATTATTGTCGAGATAGACGCCAGACACAGTCAGGTTCCCTATGCCGCCCGCGCCGTCGGCGTGGACAATCGCCCGCTGACCACATCGTCCAGACTGACCCCGGCCAGATAATTGTGAATCTGGTGGCCCATCTGTTCCCACAAATTATGCGTCAAGCAGCGCTCGCCGCCCAGCATACAGCCCTTGGGCGAGCCTTGGCCTGCGCAGCGGGTCGCCCTTAGGGGCTCATTCACCGCCAGCACAATATCCGCCACCGAGGTCTCATGCGCAGGGCGGGCCAGGCGATAGCCGCCGCCGGGTCCGCGCACACTCTTAACCAGGCCGCCCCGGCGCAAACGGGCAAATAACTGCTCCAGATAAGACAGGCTGATTTCTTGACGCGAAGCGATATCGGCTAGGCAAACCGCCTTTTCATCAGACTGTTTGGCCAAATCGGTCATGGCCATAACCGCATACCGCCCCTTAGTGCTCAGTTGCATGGTCCATCCTTGCAGAATTCGCGCGCATCCGCCGCCGCCTGTGCTACATACCGCCGCCTTACGGTCCGATGACGTCTGGCCGGTTCGGAATGGACATAGGAAGACCAAGCGCTGCGGTCAAGTATTCTTACGCAGTCGGCCCCGAAAGGATGTG
>CANGCO010000037.1 GCA_947452365.1 Caulobacteraceae bacterium | reverse complement strand
GCGACCTTGAGCGAAAAATCGGTGATCGAGATCGGCCAGCCCGAGCATTCCTTGATCACCACCTGCGCCTATTGCGGCGTCGGTTGCAGCTTTAAGGCCGAGATGCGCGGCGAAGATGTTGTGCGCATGGTGCCCTATAAGGATGGCAAGGCCAATCGCGGCCATTCCTGTGTCAAGGGCCGGTTTGCCTTTGGCTATGCCAGCCACCGCGAGCGCATTCTCAATCCAATGATCCGTGAAAAGATCACTGATCCTTGGCGCGAGGTCAGCTGGGACGAGGCGATTGCCTATACCGCTTCGGCCTTCAAAAAAATTCAGGCCGATTATGGCAAGGATGCCGTGGGCGGCATTACCTCTTCGCGCTGCACGAATGAAGAAACCTTCCTGGTGCAGAAACTGGTCCGGGCCGGGTTTGGCAATAATAATGTCGATACCTGTGCGCGGGTCTGTCATTCGCCCACTGGCTATGGCCTCAAGACAACCTTTGGCACCTCGGCCGGGACCCAGGATTTTGACTCCGTTGAACATACGGATGTGATCTTGCTGATCGGGGCCAATCCGACCGATGGCCACCCGGTGTTTGCCTCGCGCATGAAAAAGCGCCTGCGCCAAGGGGCCAAGCTGATCGTGGTTGATCCGCGCCGCACCGATATTGTCCGTTCACCGCATATTGAGGCCGCCCACCACCTGCCGCTCAAGCCCGGCACCAACGTCGCGGTCCTAACCGCCATGGCGCATGTGATCGTGACCGAGGGCCTTTCTAATGAGGCCTTTATCCGCGAGCGCTGTGACTGGAGCGCCTATGAGGCCTGGGCCAGCTTTGTCGCTGATCCACGCCATAGCCCTGAACAGAGTGCGCTTTATACCGGCGTGTCAGCGGATGATCTGCGCCAGGCGGCAAGGCTCTATGCCACCGGCGGCAATGGCGCCATCTATTACGGGCTAGGCGTCACCGAACACAGCCAGGGCACGACCACAGTCATGGCGATTGCCAATCTGGCCATGGTCACTGGCAATCTTGGCCGCGAGGGCGTGGGCGTTAATCCGCTACGCGGACAGAACAATGTGCAAGGCGCCTGCGATATGGGCTCCTTCCCGCATGAATTTGCCGGTTATCGCCATGTCTCGGACGACGCGGCGCGTGAATTGTTTGAAGGTCTGTGGGGCGTGTCGCTGGAAAAGGAACCCGGCCTGCGCATTCCTAATATGCTGGATGCCGCCCAGGACGGCAGTTTCCGCGGCCTTTATATTCAGGGTGAGGACATATTGCAGTCCGATCCCGATACCCACCATGTCGCGGCGGGCCTGGCGGCCATGGACTGTGTGGTGGTGCAGGACCTGTTCTTGAACGAGACCGCCAATTACGCGCATGTCTTTTTGCCCGGCTCGACCTTCCTGGAAAAAGACGGCACCTTTACCAATGCCGAGCGCCGGATTCAGCGGGTGCGCAAGGTCATGACGCCCAAGAATGGCTATGCCGATTGGGAGATTACTCAGCTTCTGTCTAATGCGCTGGGCTATTCCATGACCTATAGCCATCCGAGCCAGATCATGGACGAGATTGCCGCTACCACCCCGTCGTTTGCGGGCGTGTCTTATGATGTGCTGGAGGCCGAGGGCTCGGTTCAGTGGCCGTGCAATGCGGCCGCGCCGCAGGGCACGCCCGTCATGCATCTGGACGGGTTTGCACGCGGCAAGGGCCTGTTTGTCCTGACCGATTATGTACCGACCGATGAGCGCACCGGCGCGCGCTTCCCGCTTTTGCTCACCACAGGCCGGGTCCTGTCGCAATATAATGTCGGGGCCCAGACACGGCGGACGGAAAACGTCGCCTGGCACAAGGAAGACCTTTTGGAAATTCATCCCTTTGATGCCGAGACCCGGGGCCTGAAAGGCGGTGATTTTGTGCGCCTGGCCAGCCGGGCGGGCGAGACCAGCCTGCGTTGCCTGATCACAGACCGCGTTGCGCCGGGCGTGGTCTATACGACCTTCCACCACCCCTCGACCCAGGCCAATGTGATTACCACTGACTTTTCCGACTGGGCGACCAATTGCCCAGAATACAAGGTCACGGCGGTACAGATCTCGGCCTCGAACGGGCCCTCAGACTGGCAAGAGGCCTATGAGGTCCAGGCCAAGCAGAGCCGCCGTATCCTACCGGCGGGAGCCGCCACGGCCGCGGAATGATCACAAGCCCGCCTTCGGTCGCGGTGCCGCGCCAGGCGGTGGGCGGCCGCGCGCCGGGACCTGGCACGCGCGATGTGCCCGAGGAAACTGCCATTGCCCTTGTCTATGATGGCGGCTCGGAAGCGGTGATGATGGCCACGCCGTCTGATCTCGAGGACATGGCTTATGGGTTTTCTTTGAACGAGGGCTTGATCAGCCAGATCAGCGATGTGCAGCGGCTAGAAATCGCGCCCGATAAGCTCGGCATAGAGCTGAGGCTTTGGCTGACACCCGGGCTTGGCGACAAGTTGGTGGCAAGACGGCGGCACCGAGCGGGACCCACCGGCTGCGGCCTTTGCGGGGTAGAAAGCCTGGCCGATGCCATGCCGGCGATTGCGCCGGTCCAGTCTGATGTGCAGATTGAAGCATCAGACCTGATGGCGGCGATGGACGCCATGAGCCGTGACCAGAGTCTCAATCATTTGACCCATGCGGTTCATGCCGCTGGGTTTTATTTGCCAGGCCAGGGCGTTGTCCTGGTGCGCGAGGATGTCGGTCGCCACAATGCTCTGGACAAGCTGGCCGGGGCCATGGCCCGTCAGGGACTGGCGGCAAAGGACGGGGCCGTCTTGATGACAAGCCGTCTGTCGGTCGAACTCGTACAAAAGGCCGCTGCCATGGGCACAGGTCTGTTGGCGGCCGTGTCGGCCCCGACAGCCTTGGCTATTCGCACCGCCGATGCCGCAGGCATGACGCTTGCTGGTATTGTCCGCGCCGATGGACTTGAAGTTTTTACCCACCCAGGCCGGGTCCTGATGACGAAAGGTAACAGCCATGCAGATCGATAAGCTGGTCTATATGGTCAACCAGATTACGCATAATTTCGCCGTCCATGGCGAGGCCAAGGCGGTCGCGGCGACAGCTGAGCATCTAAAGCTGTATTGGGACCCGCGCATGCGCCGCGAAATCTTGGCGAATCTGGCAGCGGGCGGTGAGGGTCTAGAGCCCGTGTCGCGCGCGGCTTTGGAGCGGCTAGGCTAAGGGAAGTTAAGGCCCCCTCCACCCCTTCGGGATCCCCCTCCCCCAAGGGGGGAGGATTTATATGCGCTAAATCTTCCCCCCTTGGGGGACGTCCCGGCGATCGCTACGGGAAGGGGGGTCAGCCCTTCGTCCAGCCCTTGTCCATCGCCCAAACCGCGAAGGCATAGTCGAGCGCGATCTCTTTCAAGAAATCAAACCGGCCCGACGCGCCGCCGTGCCCGGCCTCCATATTGATCTTGAGCAGGACCGGATTGCCGCTCGTGGTGGCGGGGCGAAGCTTGGCCACCCATTTGGCCGGTTCCCAATAGGTCACGCGCGGATCGGACAGGCCGCCGGTCGCCAAGATGGCCGGATAGGGCTTGGCGCTGACATTGTCATAGGGGCTATAGCTGGCAATATAGTCATAGGCGGCCTTGTCCTCGATTGGATTGCCCCATTCGGGCCATTCGGGCGGGGTCAGGGGCAGGCTGGTATCGCTCATCGTATTGAGCACATCGACAAACGGCACGGCGGCAATAATCCCGGCCCAAAGCTCTGGCCGCATATTGGCAATCGCCCCCATCAACATGCCGCCCGCCGAGCCGCCATAGGCGACAATCTTGCCCTGGGTGCCATAGCCATGGGCGGTCAGGTGTTCGGCACAGTCGATAAAGTCGCTAAAGGTATTTTTCTTCTTGGCGGCGCGGCCATCCAAGAACCAGTTCCAACCCTTTTCCGAGCCGCCGCGCACATGCGCCGTGGCCCAGATCCAGCCGCGATCGACCAAAGACAGGTTGCGGATCGAAAAATTCGGCTCCATCGGCAGGCCATAAGAGCCATAGCCATAGAGCAGCAAGGGCGCTGAGCCATCCAGCAGTGTGGTCTTGCGCATCAAGACCGTGATCGGCACCTGGGCCCCGTCGGCGGCCGTGGCATAGAGGCGGCGGGTGACATAGTCGGCGGGATTATGGCCAGACGGGATTTCCTGGCTCTTACGCAAGACCCGGCTTCGGCTGGCCATATCATAGTCAAACCACTGTTTGGGCGTGGTTGGGGACTCATAGACAAAGCGCAATTGGGCTGTGTCGTATTCATAGCCGCCCGATAGGCTTAGGGCAAAAGCATCCTCGTCAAAGGCTATAGTGTGCTCGGCCTCGGACCCGGCCTCGGTGACAATAATGCGGTTATTGGCGTTTTCGCGCACAAGCCGGACAAACCAGCCCTTAAAGGCCCCAGTCCCGACCACAAATTGTCCCGCCTTATGGCCGCGCCAATCTTTCCAGTGGCCGCGGCCGGGGGTGGCAAGCGGGGCCTCAACAATCTTGAAATCCATCGCCCCATCGGCATTGGTGCGGATCAGGAAGCGATCATTCCAGTGCTCGACATCATATTGCACACCTTCACTGCGCGGCTCGACCGGCACAGGCTTGGCCAGCGGCGTGGCGGCGGGGATCAGCAAGACCTCTGAGGTCTCGTGATTGCCGGTATTGATCTGGATGAATTGGCGCGAGGATGAGACCCCGGCCGAGACGAAAAAGCCCTCATCAGGCTCGTCATAGATCAGGACATCGTCCTTTGACCCACCGCGAACGGGGCGGCGATAGACCTTGGACGGGCGACCGTTTTCGTCGCGATAGGTCCAGAACAGGTATTTGGAATCCGGCGAAAAGGTGAAATCACCATTGGCACTTTCGACCGGATCAGCCAGCACCGAAGCCGTGGCCAAATCCTTGATATAGATGCGGTAAACTTCCGAGCCCTGCTCATCGACCGAATAGGCGCAAAGGGCGTGGTCCGGGCTGTGCTCCAAATCGCCGATCTTATAGAAGCCCTTGCCCTTGGCTTCGGCATCGGCATTGAGCAGGACCTGTTCCACCCCGCCCTTGGCGATCGGGCGGCGGGCAAAGATCGGCTGTTGGCCGCCGGTCTCATAGCGCGAATAGTATTCAAATGCGCCGTCGGGGGCGGGCACAGAGCTGTCATCCTGCTTGATGCGGCCCTTCATCTCTTCAAACATCTGGGCCTGCAGGCCTTCGGTTGAGGCGAGCATGGCCTTGGTATAGGCGTTTTCCGCGATCAGATGCGCCTTGACGTCAGGCTTGATCAGGCTGGGATCGCGCAGAACCTTTTGCCAATTATCATCCTTCATCCAGGCATAGTCATCGACCCGCACCCGGCCCAATTGTTCGGTGCGCAAAGGAATCTTGGCCGCGACGGGGGCGACGGGCTTTGGCACGGACATGGTTTTGGCCTTGGGTTTGGCGAGGGCGGGCAGGGCGCTGATCAGGCTCAGGCTAGCGGCCTGGGCAAGGAGGTCGCGGCGGTTCATGGCGGCTCCGCAAATGGGGCCCCGCCGCACAGGGTCTGCTGCGCGGCGGGGGAATTCGGTGCTTAAGCGCCGTACAGGATGCTGATGGTTTCAGCGACGCAGGCGGGGCGCTCTTCGCCCTCGATCTCGATCGTGCATTCATTGATCATTTGCAGGCCACCGGCCTTGGGCTGGCAGGACAGCATTTTTTGGCGCATGCGCACCCGCTTGCCGACCCGCACCATATTGGTGAAGCGCACCTTTTCCGAGCCATAATTAATGCCGCGGCTAACCCCGGTGACGCGCAAGATATCGGCGCCGAGATGCGGGATCAGCGACAAGGTCAAATAGCCATGGGCAATCGGCCCGCCCATTTCGCGGGTCGCGCGCTCGACATCGACATGAATCCACTGATGGTCGCCGGTGGCGTCGGCAAACGTATTGACCCGATGTTGGTCAACCACGATCCAGTCAGAAACGCCGATTTCCTTGCCGACCAGGTCAGCGAGGTCCGAATAGGCCACTTCACGCATGGTTTTATTCCCCTTGTTTAGGATTGATAGGTCTTGGTTGGTGTGTCGCAGATTCGAAAGTCCGCGCAAAGGCTGGGTCGGTCAAACAATCTTTGAACCGGTCTTGCCCCAATAGGCGTCGCGGATCAGGCGCTTATAGAGCTTGCCGGTCTGGTGACGCGGCAGTTCGGCCATGAAATCCACCCGCCGCGGCGACTTGATATGGCTGAGATTGGCCTTGGCAAAGGCCATGATCTCGGCCGCAAAGGCATCATTGGCATCGGCCCAGTCCATAGGCTGGATCACGGCCACGACCTGCTCGCCCATTTCCTCGTGCGGCGCACCGACCACGGCGACATCGGCGACCTTGGGGTGGGTGACCAGCAGGTTTTCCAGCTCTTGCGGATAGATATTGACGCCGCCGGAAATGATCATAAAGGCCTTGCGGTCGGTGAGGAATAAATAGCCCTCCTCATCGACATAGCCAACATCGCCCAGCGTGGTCCAGCCGTGCTTGTTCTTGGATTCGGCGGTCTTGTCTGGGCTGTTATGATATTCAAACTCGCCGCCGCCTTCGAAGAATACGGTGCCTTCGCTGCGAGCGGGCAGTTCGTTGCCGTCTTCGTCACAAATCTTGATCACGCCGAGCACAGCCTTACCGACCGAGCCCTTTTTGTTCAGCCATTCGGGCGAGGTGATGAAGGTAAAGCCATTGCCTTCGGTGCCGGCATAATACTCCATCAGCACAGGACCCCACCAGGCGATCATGGCCTCCTTGACCGGGATCGGACAGGGGGCCGCAGCATGGATGGCGACCTTTAGGGACGAGACATCATAACGGTCGCGGACATCTTGCGGCAATTTCAGCATGCGGACGAAATGGGTAGGCACCCATTGCGAGGTGGTGATCTTGTATTTTTCGATCAGGGCCAAGGCGTTCTCAGCATCGAACTTTTCCATCACCACGACCGTTCCGCCGAGGCGATTAACGCTCATGCACCAGCGCAGGGGCGCGGCATGATAGAGCGGGGCGGGCGACAAATAGATACTGTCCTGATTGATGCCAAACAGGCCATTGGCGATTGAGACAAGACCCAGCGGTGCATCAATGGGCGCATCGGCGGTTAGCTTGGGCTTGACCCCCTTGGGCCTGCCGGTCGTGCCCGACGAATAGAGCATGTCCGAGCCCTGGGCCTCGTCGCTAATGCGCGTGGTGGGCATGACCGCGCGGTCGGCCTCGAAGCTGTCATAAGGCGCACTCGCGTCCCCGACCTGATAGAGTTTAACGCCCGGGATAAGCGCGGGCATCTCATCGACAATCGCGCCGAGACCAGCCGAGGTGATGAAGACCTTGGCCCCGCAATCCTTGACAATATACTCAACCTCGCTGGCCGAGAGCTTGGACGAGATACAGGCATAATAAAGGCCCGACCTTTGCGCCGCCCAGGTCAGCTCAAAATAACGCGGGTGATTTTCCAGCATGATGGCAATCACATCGCCGGTTTTGAGCCCCATCTTGCGAAACAGTTGAGCGCCCTGATTGGAGCGATCATCCAGCGCTTTATAGGTCACGGTCTCGCCGGTGGCGGCCATGATATAGGCGGGTTTGTCGGGATGGGTTAGGGCATGGATGGAGGGATGCATGGTCTTGGCAACTCTTGTTTTGGTTTTAAGGGTGCGGTTAGGCGGCAGCTTGGGATAGGGCAGGCTTGCCCAGGATCATGTCGGCAGCCTTTTCAGCAATCATAATGGTCGGGGCATTGGTATTGCCAGACACTAGGCGCGGCATGACCGAGGCATCAATGACCCGCAGGCCCTCAATGCCATGAACCTTGAGCTGGGGATCGACCACGGCCTGTGGCCCATGGCCCATCTGACAGGTGCCGACGGGGTGATAAATGGTGGTGCCTGCGCCGCGGGCATAGTCCAGCAAGTGCTCGTCGGTCAGGCATTCACTGCTGGGGGCCATTTCATGATCGACAAACGGCTTGAGCGCAGGCTGGGTGGCAATGGTGCGCGCCCATTTCAGGCCCGCCACGGCAACCTCCTGATCGAGGGGATCAGACAGATAATTGGCGGTGATGGACGGATAGACGCTGGCATCGGCCGATTTGATATGGATTGAGCCGCGGCTTTCGGGACGCAGCTGGCACGGCGCAAGCGTCAGGCCCGGCGCGCTTTCCAGTTCCATTTTTTGCTCATTCATCAACTTGTCCAGATCCATGGTGGCGGGCAGGATATGGAACTGGATGTCTGGACCAGACAGATCCGGGCGCGATTTGCAAAAGGCGGCAATATGCGCGGCCGATAGGGTCAAAAGACCCTTGCGTTGGAACAGGAACTTGGCCGCCTCGCCAATCAGGCGCGGGCCCTTGGACAGCTCATTGACCGAGACCACGCCCTTTTTCAGGCGATAGCGGATCGACATGACATAATGGTCTTGCAAGTTTTCGCCGACGCCGGGCAGGTTGGCATGAACCGCAATACCGTATTGGCGTAAAAGCTCGCCCGGACCAATGCCGGATAATTGCAGCAATTGCGGCGAATTGACCGCGCCGCCGCAGAGTAGGACCTCGCCCTTGGTCTTGGCGACGCGCTTGACCCCGTTCTGAGTAAACTCCACCCCGACCGCACGGCCGTTTTCGATAATAATGCGCGAGGCCAGGGCCTTGGTCTCAACGCGCAGATTGGCGCGGTTCATCACCGGATGCAGATAGGCCACGGCGGCGGAATTGCGCTGGCCGTTCTTGACCGTCAATTGATACCAGCTGACGCCTTCTTGGGTATCGGCATTGACGTCTTTCAGCCTTGGCATGCCGCTTTCGACACAGGCATCAACCACGGCGTCCGAAACCGGGTGGCGCTCGGTCACATCCGAGACATTCAGTGGCCCGCCCGTGCCGTGAAAGGCATCTGCGCCACGTTCTTGATTTTCCGCGCGCATGAAATAGGGCGCGACCTCATCCCAGCCCCAGCCCTCACAGCCCAATTGCCGCCAGCCGTCATAATCGGCGTGCTGGCCGCGTATATAGAGTAGGCCATTGATCGAGGATGAACCGCCCAAGACCTTGCCGCGCGGCCAGACATGCTCGCGCCCGCCGGTGCCGGGGTCAGGCTCGGTCGTATAGAGCCAATTGACCTTGGGGTCTTTCAGGGTCTGGGAATAGCCAACCGGAATATGGATCATCAGATTGGACATAAATTGCGACAGATTGTGGGTTGGGCGATCATCGCCGCCCGCTTCTAGAAGCAGGACCTTGGAGCGACCATCGGCAGACAGGCGATTGGCCAGGACACAGCCCGCTGATCCGGCGCCTACAATAATGTAATCGGCTTCAATGGTCTGGCTCATGGCGCATCCTTAAGGCTAGCTTGGTCAATAAGGCCGATACTGCGCTGACTGAGCGCGGACGGGAAGCCCTGTCGTTGCGGCAAGCACGCCCTTAAGCCCAAGAATTTGCACCCGGCCTTGACTGTCCCTGCGTCAAGCCCGTTCGATAGGGCTATAACAAAACCCAAGGAGACGCCCCATGGCCGAGGCCGCCAAGTCTATGAGCTTTGAAACCCTGTTATTGGACATTGAAGATGGCATTGCGACCATCACCTTGAACCGTCCAGACAAGATGAATGCCTTTACGACCCAGATGATGCTGGACATGATTGCGGCCTTTGATGAGACCGATAGCAATGATGCGGTCAAGGCGGTCATAGTCACCGGCGCTGGCCGTGCCTTTTGTGCCGGGGCGGATCTGTCGGCCGGCGCGGCGACCTTTAATTATGCCGAGCGCGGCGAGAGTGCGCGCGACGAGGCCAAGGTCGGGACTGTCTATCGCGATGGCGGCGGCCGGGTCACCTTGCGCATTTATGACAGCCTTAAGCCGGTGATTGGCGCGATTAATGGCGCGGCGGTGGGTATTGGCGCGACCATGCAATTGCCGATGGATATCCGTCTGGCCACGCCCGATGCCAAATACGGCTTTGTGTTTGCGCGCCGGGGCATTGTGCCAGAAGCCTGTTCGTCCTGGTTCTTGCCGCGCCTTGTTGGCATCTCAACCGCGCTGGAATGGTGCTATTCGGGCCGGATCTTTAGCGGCACAGAGGCTATGGAGCGCGGCCTGGTGCGCTCTGTGCATGCGGCTGAGGACCTATTGCCAGCCGCCCGCGCCATTGCGCGCGACATTATCGACAATACGGCCGCGGTCTCGGTTTCCCTGACCCGGCAAATGATGTGGCGCATGCTGGGCGCAGATCATCCCATGGAGGCGCACAAGATTGATAGCCGTGCCATCCAGGAGCGGGGCAAGGCCGCCGATGCCAAGGAAGGCGTCACCTCCTTCCTTGAAAAGCGCACGCCCGCCTATCCGAACAAGGTCTCGACCGATATGCCGGCCTTCTTCCCCTGGTGGACCGACCGCGCATTTTCCTAGCCTGATCAAGGCTTTCTAAATCCTATACAGCGCTTCATTTCGCCGCCGCTTTCGATATCCCGCCCATGCGGCCTGGTATTGGGGGTGGCGGCGAAACCTTTTGGGTTGTCTGAAAATCTGCGTCCGCTGGGTTAATGGGGAAAATTATTGGCGCTAATAAAGCCAATAGTCTGTAACACTACTGGTCGGTAACAAATATGGTTGTTACGTATGATGTGCTGAATATAAGTAATTTGTTCGAATGTGAACAATTCGTGGCGTTCAGATAGCCAATCAGCTCTTGCTGCATATTAACAATTATCATTTTCGCTGACAATTTATTTTATTTATTTTACAATTTTCGCACTTTTGAAAATTTATCTTATTGCTCTGTCAATTTTTAATATGTATCAGAAAATACAGACGTGAATTACGAATTATTCCTTGTATTGACTTAAACGACGTGGGGAAAAAATGACTATAGATGATAAGGCCGACATTTTTGAAATGACCGCCGATATTGTATCGGCCTATGTGGGCAACAATTCTATTGCGGCGGCGGACCTGCCATCACTGATTCAGAATGTTCACCGGGCCTTGTCTGGCATCAACTTGCCGCCTGAACCGGTCGAGGTTGCCTCTAAAGAGCCCGCAGTGCCGCTCAAGCGCTCCATTACGCCCGATTATCTGGTTTGCTTGGAGGATGGTCGCAAATTCAAGTCGCTTAAGCGCCATCTGCGGACCAAGTACAATATGAGCCCAGAGGATTACCGGGCCAAATGGGGCTTGTCTAAGGACTATCCCATGGTCGCACCAAACTATGCCAAGGCCCGCTCGGACCTGGCCAAGCAGATGGGTCTAGGCCAAGGTGGCCGCCAGGCGCCGCGCCGGGGCCGCTAATATCCAAGCCCATTGGGCTCAAACAAACCAAGGGCCCGCTACCTGGCTTGGTAGCGGGCCTTTTTTGTGATCCATAAGGGGTTTGGCCGTCACATATTGACTCGTTTCAATTTTTTTGACTCAGGCCCCAGATTTAACTTGCCAGCGATTCGCCTCTTAAGAGATAGTGAATCGGAGTGATTCCAACGACTTGGCATGGAATCCGGAGCCGATAATGCACTTGAAGGCCCCCGCTGCGGCGGCAAAAGCACATGAAGAGCTTTTGGCCTACTGGACCAGTCTCAAGGCTGGACGGGGCATGCCTAGTCGTGCGGATTTAAATCCTGAGCAGATCAAGCGGCATCTGCCCCTGATTAGCCTGATCGATGTCGCCAATGGCGATTATCGCCTGAGACTCGCAGGGACGGGTTTGTTCAGTGTCTATGGCGGCGAGATCACTGGCCGCGCCCTAGACGAGGTTTATGCCCCTGATTTGTTGACCTATTGGCAGGCCGAACTGGCCAAGATTGTTGAGGCCGCCAAGCCAGCCGTGGGCTTGCATGACCTGGCCTGGCGCGGCCAACCGGATCTGTCCCTGCTATGGCTGCGTCTGCCCTTGTCCAGTAATGGCAAGGATGTCGACATGATCCTAGGCTATGACGCCGTTGTCAGCATGGCCGTCCAAGGCATGGTTGGCGCTGGCGAGGGTGATACCTTATCCAGCGGCATACGCGCGGCCTAGGCCCAGTGCCGCTCAAAACAACCTAGAAGTTTAGGAAACTTATCCTCCCTCATGAGGGGTATGCCTATGGTGCAGGCCTTGTTTGCTGTGTGAGGATCGCCATGCCCCGTTTTCGCCCCGCCGCCCGCAGTCTGGACCCAAGCCTTGATCGGCAGGGCAAGTCCAATCGTGACCGCCTAAGAGCCGCCTTTGTCACCAGTCTTGTGGCCATGACCACGGGCGTTTGCCCGGCCCAGATCCAGTCCCGCACGCGCAATAAGGCCGAGGCTGCCCGCGCTCGGCAGATTGCCATGTATCTTAGCCATGTCAGTTTTGAATGGCCCTTGGCGCGGGTGGGCGCAGCCTTTGGCCGGGATCGCACCACGGCCAGCCATGCGTGTCACAAGGTTGAAGACCTGCGCGATGATGCCGATTTTGATGCGAACCTAAATGCCATGGAGGCCTGCTTGCGCAATGCGCCGCTTGAGGGGCCTGATCCCTGGAACCGATAGGCCCGGTCTCAGTTGCGCGTGGCCATGGCCGTCTGGGCATGGTGGCGAATACGCTCGACCATGGATTTCAGGCCATTGGCCCTTTGGCTCGACAGGGCCGTACTTAGCCCAAGCCGGGCAAAGGCCTCGTGCGGATCCAGCCCTAATATGGCCTCTGGTGCTTGGCCAGAATAGAGTTGCAGTACCAAGGCGACCAGGCCGCGGACAATATGCGCATCGGAATCGCCGCGGAATACCAAGGTGCCATTGGGCGCGACCTGAGACACAATCCAGACTTGGCTAGAGCAACCGCGCACCTTGTTGGCATCGCATTGTTCGGCATCGCTCAAGGGCTGCAGGCTGCGGCCAAGATCGATTATGTGCCTATAGCGCTCTTCCCAATCGCCCAGCAGGTCAAATTCGGCCGCTAGGTCTTCCAAAATGTCTTGTGGCGAAGGGGTTGGCACCAGGGCCATTAGCAAAACTCCATTTTTCCAGATCGAGATAGAGCATTTGCGGCCAAGAGGGAATGCATCCGGACCGAGGCTCGCCAGATCAAGCTGACCCAGGATTGGAACCCCCACGATTTTTACGGCAAATTTACAAATCAACCGTCTTGGTCTCGCATCCTTAACCATGAGGGTCTAGGCTGGGCCATCGCAAAGGAGTCTGTCTCTGACCCAGTCGGTGCTTCACGCTCGAGGATCCAGGGCTGCGCGGCCGCAAGCCGGTGGCGCAGGCCTAGGCGTTTGGCCTTGGCTTATGGTCATTGCACTGGCAGATGCGGCAATCTTGATGACCGGTGGCCTGATTGGGCCCCTAGCGATCTGGTGTCTGTTGCCGCTTATCGCCGCCATGTATATGCGCCGCGATCGCGCCTTGCCCGAAGCCGCGGCCTTGACCGTCCTGTCGATCGGGGTTCTGGGCCTGCTTCATGTGGCGGGCTTGACGGGCCATGTACCGCAGCCCGTATGGAATTTGGCGCTCTCGATCTTGGGTTTGGTTGGGCTGGCGTCTGTGTTCGTCGTCTGTATCTTAACCGGCCGCGCCCCCCCCATAGCGAATTCCGCCTCGCTAGACGGGGTAGAAGCCCTGTTGGCGCAACTGCCGAACCGCTTATTGATCCTAGGCCCCCGCGGTGAAGTGCGCCGCGCCCATGGTCAGGCTCCCAACGGCCTCGATCCTAAGGCAAAAAGTCTGGCCGCCTTGGCCTGTTTCGAAGACCGGCCAGCGATTACCGAGGCCCTGTTGCAGGCCAGGCGCCTTGGCAGGGCAGAGGTCCAGTTTCGCAGCCCAGCCTTGGACAATGGCTTTGCGGCCGCGGAGATTCAGTTGCTTGCGGGCGGCGGGTATCTGGCCCTGGTGCGCGATGCGACCGAGGCGCAAAGACGCGAGCTTGGCTTGATCAAGGCGCGTGAGGCGGCCGATGCTGCCAGCGCCGCCCGCGCCCGGTTCCTAGCCAATATGAGCCATGAATTACGCACGCCCTTGAATGCGATTATGGGCTTTTCAGACATTATGCGTAGCCGCATGTTCGGCCCGCTTACCGGCAAGTATTCTGACTATGCCGGACTGATCCATGAGGCCGGCGGACACTTGCTTGACCTGATCAATGACGTACTCGACATGTCCAAGATCGAGGCTGAGCGGTATGAATTGTCGCTGGAGGTTGTCGATGCGCGTGAGCCGGTCACAGCGGCCTTGCGGCTTTTGCGGCTGCAGGCCGATGAGGCTGGGATTCGCTTGCGCGGTGTCCTGCCGCCCGCGGCCTTGGAGGCCAATCTTGATCGGCGGGCGATCAAGCAGATTGTGATCAATCTGGTCGCCAATGCCTTGAAATTCACGCCCAAGGGCGGCGAGGTGACGGTCACGCTACAGGCTTATAGTAATAGTCTTGAATTGATTGTTTCAGACACAGGGATTGGCATAGGGCCCGATGATCTGGCCCGGTTGGGCAGGCCCTTTGTGCAGGCCATGGCCAATCCGATGGAGGCTGAAGGCACGGGGCTTGGCCTATCTCTGGTCAGGGCCTTGGCCCAGCTGCATGGCGGGAACATGACGCTGGAAAGCCGTCTTGGCGAAGGCACGGCCGTGACCATCCGCCTGCCTTATGCGCTGGACCAAGAGTTGCCGCTTGAATTGCCAAGCGCTGCAGAATAACCCCGGGCTAGGTCCGGTATGGGGTCGGGGGAGATAGTCTGTGATCTTGTCGACCGATATCTGGGTCAGTGCCCTGATCCGCCGCGCTGAATTGGGCGGCGCGTTTGCTGCGGTCGAGCGCAAGGGCGATCTGAGGGCGGGTGCGGTCTTGGTTAAGTCGGTCAATCGGCGGGCTGGCCAGTTTAAGTTGTTTGCCGAGGCCACGACCGGCGACGGCCAGCGCATTTGGATGCAGCCGGTTAAGGCTCAGGCCGAGGCGGACCTGGACGCCTATCTGGCCCGGTCCATCCGCATTGATCCGGACCTTTGGGTGGTTGAGATTGATGACGATCAGGGTCGCCACTTCTTGGTCGAGCCGGTCGAGACGTCGGACTAAACCTTGAAATCCATCTTTGATCGGTGGTACTGATAACGCTATCTTGGGTAACATATCATTGCGCTGCACTGATAGAATTTGGGGCGTAGGTCATGTTGTTTTTGCTCAATGATGTGGTCTATCGCCCGGATCCTTCGCAACTGGGCAAGAGCGATGCAGTCGGCGGTGCTAGATTTCTGACCCATAATGAGATTGAGTTCGTGGTTCAGGAAATGTTTTCTGAGGACCCAAGCCTAGCCAAGACCGCGCCGGACAAGGCCCTTAAGGCGATCGAACTGGTGATTGGCAAATACCCAGAGGTCAATGCCGCCTGGTTTCGAGCGCCCGCGATCAATTGCGATCCGCGCCTTGTGCGTATCCGCTATGCCAATGTCAGTATTGAGGTCATTGCCAGTCTGTTTAACCGGCAAGAACGCGGCGTCTTGACCACAGCCATTGTCGATTATTTCGTTTGGAGGCGGGTACCGATGCGCAAATTGGTGACACGGGCCTAAGGGTCGGCTATCGCCCTTGGTATGAGCACATCCTCCCCCGCCGCTGAGGCCGCGCGTCGGCGCACCTTTGCCATTATCTCACATCCGGATGCGGGCAAGACCACCTTGACCGAGAATCTGCTTTTGGCCGGGGGCGCGATCCGGGCGGCAGGCGCGGTGCGTGCGCGCGGCGAACAGAGGCGCACGCGGTCCGACTGGATGAAGATCGAGCGCGAACGCGGTATTTCGGTCTCGGCCAGTGTCATGACCTTTGACCATGACGGCCTGATGTTCAATCTGTTGGACACGCCCGGTCACGAAGACTTTTCGGAAGATACTTATCGCACACTGACCGCCGCCGATGCCGCCGTCATGGTGCTCGATGCCGCCAAGGGGATTGAGCCCCAGACCTTGAAACTGTTCGAGGTCTGCCGCCTGCGCGATATCCCGATCGTCACCTTCATCAATAAGATGGACCGCGAGGCCCAGGACCCGATTGAGCTTCTGGACGAGATCGCCTCAAAGCTGGCGCTTGATCCCGCGCCCCTGTTTTGGCCCGCAGGGTCCGGCAATCGGTTTCGCGGCATGATGGATTTGCGCACCCAGCAGTTTTTGCCCTTTACCAAGCGTCCGGCGGGCGAGTTGCAAGAACACCCAGATCCGGTGGGTCTGAAATCCAATGTGATCAGCCAGTATCTTGACCCCGACGAACAGGCCGAGGCCGAAGAGGGCGCCATGCTGGTCCAGGAAGCGGCCAAGCCGTTTGACCCCCAGGCGTTTTTAGAAGGCCATATGACGCCGGTGTTTTTTGGCTCGGCGCTTCGCCATTTCGGTATTGATCAGTTGCTGGCGGGCCTTGGCACCTATGCGCCGCCGCCCAAGCCGCTCAAGGCCCTGCGCGCTGGGGCCGATACCCATATTGTTCCCGGCGATCCCGAAGTGTCCGGCTTTGTGTTCAAGGTCCAGGCCAATATGGACCCCAATCACCGCGACCGGATCGCATTCCTGCGCCTAAGTTCGGGCCGGTTCCAGCGCGGCATGAAGCTTAAGGTCCAGAACACGGGTCGTCAGCTCAGCGTCAATGCCCCGATCATGTTCTTTGCCTCGGACCGAGAACTGGCCGAAGAAGCCTTTGCCGGCGATGTGATCGGTATTCCCAATCACGGTGTTTTGCGCGTTGGCGACAGCCTGTCGGAGACTGGTCAGGTGCGGTTTGCGGGCCTACCGAACTTTGCGCCGGAAATTCTACGCCGGGTGCGGGTCAAGGATCCGCTCAAGGCCAAGCACCTGAAAAAAGCGCTCGAAGGCCTGGCAGAAGAAGGCGTTACCCAATTGTTTCGCCCAACCTTTGGCGCTGATTTTATTGTCGGCGCTGTGGGTCAGTTGCAGTTTGAGGTCATGCAGGACCGGCTTGGCGGCGAATATGCCCTAGAGGTCATGTTCGAAAACGCGCCCTATTCCGAAGCGCGCTGGATTGGCGGCGATAAGGCCGATCTAGAAGACTTTATGGGCAAGCACCGCACAGCCATGGCTGTCGATATTGATGACCAACCGGTATTTTTGGCCAAGTCGGCCTGGGAAATGGGCTATGTGACCGAAAAATTCCCCAAGATCAGCTTTTACCGGACCCGCGAGCGCGGCTAGACCAAGCCGACTAACGCCCGCGAAACCGATGCAAGGTCGCCCGCTCGGCGGCCTCTAGCACGGCATGCAGGCCAGCGCCCATAATGGCCAAGACAATCACGGCGGCAAAGGTCTTGGCGGTTTGTAGCCGGTTGCTGGATTCCAATATGCGCCAGGCTAGGCCCTGTGAGCCACCAGAGCCTGCGACAAATTCCGCGACCACGGCCCCAATCACAGCTAGGCCCCCGGCAACCTTGTGGCCCTCTAGCATGAAGGGGATGGCTGATGGCAGGCGTAGCCGCGTCAGCTTCTGCCAAGGGCTTGCGCCATAAAGGTCAAATAAGCGCTCGAGGTCAGGGTCTGTGGCCTTAAGCCCGGTCAAGGCCCCGGAAAAGATCGGGAAAAACGCAACGATTACCGCTAGGGCAATAATGGCGCGATCAGCATGGGCAAGGCCTGCCCAGATCACCACCTGGGGCGCAATGGCCACGACCGGCGTGACCTGCAAGGCGACGGCGAGAGGCCGCACTGCCTGTTCTAGCAAACGATTAGTGGCAATGATGAGGGCGAGGCTTGAGGCCATAAGGCTGGCGCAGGCCAAGGCGATTAGGGCCGTGGCCAGGGTGTTCCAGGCCGAGCCAAGCAAGAGGGGCCCGTTCTCGATCATGGCGGCTGCGACCGCTGAGGGGGAGGGTAGGAAATAGGCGGGCACGCCGGTCAGTCGGCAAGCCGCCTCCCAGATCGCCAAGAGCACGGCGATCAGGGCGAGCGGCGCGAGTGTATTCAGGGCGCGGTTCATGCTGCAGCGCCCATGGAAACCGACAGGTCGCGCGATATGGTTTCCGCGGCTATGCGAAAGGCTTCGGTGGTGCGAAAGCCTGCGGGACGGGGCAGGGGCGCATCCATCAGGGTCTGGCCGACTCTGCGGCCGGGGCCAGGGCTCATGACAATGATACGCTGGGCGATAAAGGCGGCTTCCTCGACGCTGTGGGTGACAAACACCACGGCCGGGCGGGTTTGGTCCCAAAGCCTGTGCACATCAGCCGCTAGGGTGCGCCGCGTAATCTCATCGAGCGCGGCAAACGGCTCATCGAGCAAGAGCAGGCGCGGGCGGGTGACCAGGGCGCGGGCCAGCGAGACCCGCATGGCCATGCCGCCCGAAAGCTGGGCGGGCTTGACGTGGCTAGAGGCTGCCAAACCGACCTGGTCCAGCGCAGCAAGCGCCTTGGCCCTCGCCTCAGCCCTATCCATGCCCGATAGTTCCAAGGGCAGGGCGACATTACTGACCGCATCGGCCCAGGGCATCAGGGTCGGGGCTTGAAACACGACCGAGGTCTCGCCCCGTCCAGCGGTTCGGGTCACTGTGCCGCGTGTGGGGTCTTCGAGCCCAGCCAGCAGGCGCAAGGCGGTGCTCTTGCCGCAACCGGATGGGCCAACCAGGGCAACAATCTCGCCGGGGGCTAGGTCCAGATCAAATGGGCCAAGGGCCTGGCGACCGGCGCCATAGACGACTTCAACCCCTGCAAGACGGGCGACCGATGTCATGGGGCCTTTGGGCGCACAAATTGCAGGTCATAGGCCTTGCGCACATCCAAATCCTTGGCAAACACGCCTTGGCTGGAAGCCACTTTGAAAAAGTCGGCCCAGCGGGCATCGGTCATAATGCCAAGCCCGCCCGTCTTGGCATCGCCAGCCTCAACCAGGCCATAGGCCTTCATCTTGGTGCGGGCCTGATCGAGCAGGGCCTGGGTCATTTCGGGATTGTCTTTCAAGATCAGGGCATCACCGGGCCGCGCATCCCCGTTCAGATAAGATGCCCAACCCGCCGCCGAGGCCTCAACAAAGGCGCGCACGGCCTTGGGGTCCTTGGCAATCAGGCTGTTGGGGGCCAGGACCATGGCGGCATAGCCGGGATAACCTTCATCGGCGAGCAGGAAGACGGCAGGTTTAAACCCGCCCTCCTTTTCGATCGTAAAGGGCTCGCTGGTGACATAGCCCTGCTGGATCGCCTTTGGGTCGGCCAGGAAGGGGGCAGAACTATAATTATATTTGCGCACCTGATCATCGGTGAAGCCGTATTTCGATTTTAGCCAGACCCAAAACGCGGTGACCGAGGCATCGGCCAGCAGGATCGGGCGGCCCTTCATATCGGCCAGGCTCTTAATGCCTTGATCCGGATGAGCGATCAGGACCTGGGGGTCTTTTTGCATAAAGGCCGCGACCGCCTTAACCGGTGCGTTTTCGGCGGCCAGGTTCAGCGCAATAAAACTATTGGAGCCCATGCCCAGATCCACCGCGCCCGAGGCCAAAAGCTGGGGCACATTGACGGCGGGCCCGCCTTGCAAAATCGTGACCTTCAGGCCGCGCTTGGCATATTCGCCGGTGGCTAGGGCCTGATAAAACCCGCCCTGCTCGGCCTGGGCGCGCCAGTCGGTGGCAAAGCGAATCTCGGTCTGGCCACTTGGCGCAGGCGGGGCCTTGGCCGGACTACAGGCGGCGAGTGCGGCCACAACAAGGCCCGTTAGGATCATGCGCAAAGCTGTCACGGTTATCCTCTTTGGTTCTATGCAGAGGTTAGGCCGGCTTGTGCGGTTCGCCAAGTCGCGGTGCAAACTTTACGGCAATTCTTAGTGGATGTATGAAGCTAGATGCTAGAGGGCATAAAGATGCGCACCACGCTCACACTCGATGATGATGTTTTATCTGTAGCCAAGTCGCTTGCACGCCAGCAGCGCAGGAGTCTTGGCTCTGTGATCTCAGATTTGGCCCGGAACGGTCTCACCAATGAGAAAACAGCCCGAAAGACCAGAAATGGCATACCGCTCCTTGACCGGACGCCGAAATCCCAGCCTGTCACCACAGAATTGGTCAATGAACTGTTGGCCAATTTAAACTAAGTTCGATCCCTTCCGTGACATCGGATAAACCTCAGACAGTAGCTACAGCGTCATTCAGCAGCCTAATGCGAAACATTGCTGGCTTCTAAGTTTACATCGGCCCTGGTGTCTGTTCGGGCTCCGCTGCTGTTGGGTCGCCAACCGACGCAATCAGACCTTTGGATAGAAAAAAGTTCAGTAGGCCTTCGATCGTCTTTTCAGCCATGTTGTTGTAGAACACGCAGAACTCCGCGATTTGTGACAGGGTGAGGTTCACCCTCGTTCCAGCCGGGAACGCAAGCACTCGCTGTCCAAAACGCACCGCTACCTTTGTATCTCCTTCGCCCGGCAATTCATTCGTATCGAACGGCAGTTTATCGATGATACGCTCTTTGCCTCCCCTTATCGCTAGCATGTCGAAAGCAAGCCATTTTATTTCAAGAGTATCTAATGCTGCATTGTTGCAATCATTGGGGGATCGAACCATTCCTGTATTGTGCGCAAGGCAGTTCCGCGCCTTGCTGAGGCTCTTGAGTTCTTCAGAGAAGTTGTGAGACCCCAACTTTTTGGTCACTCTCTTTTGCTTTTCTGCAACATTGGTTAATTCCGCAAATTTGGCGTCAAACTTGAAGCCCGCAGGCAAAGCGGTTCCGTGCTTTTCACCGACCTCAATAGCCCACCAGACTTTGTCGAGAAATATGCTATAATATTGGTCAAGCTCACGTAGGCCGCAACCAACAAGCCACGAGCGATACGCGTCACGCGCATCATTCCTCTCGTCAGTTGTGATTACTTCTGGCCAAAACTGGTAGTTAACACCAGCCGCAAGGTTAAAATTTCCACCATCTCGCGTGTTTAGCTCATCCAGGCCAAAGCGCAGGAACGCGCTGGTCCGGCGAATGGAGACGGAGACAATATTCCTTATCTCGTCAACGTTCACGTTGATGGGTTCATCGGATGAACAAGGTTGCATCAATGAAGACTCTTCTAGAGGCAAATGTTTTCATTTAAATCAGCAGCAAGTGAACTTAGCTTTTAACCAGCGGCAAGATTTTATTTAACTGAAATGGGCCTTGGACCTACCTCGCCTATCTCCGCCTTATCTTCTTCACCACGCCCGAATAGCTCAGCATGGGCTTGCCGCCGGTGGAGACCAGGCCGCGCAGAAAGATCAGTGAGCCGCCAGCCTTGATGACCTCGCCTGTGGCCTCGATCAGGTCGCCCTCATTAGCGGGGCCGATAAATTCACCATTGAGCGAAACTGTGACCGAATGCACGCCCTCGAGTTCCTTGTGCGCGAAGGCGAACAGGGAAAAATCGGCAAAGGTCAGCATGCAGCCGCCATGCATAAACCCGCCGCCATTCATATGCTTGCGCTCGGCCCGAAAGGCGCAGTGCACCGTGCCGTCTTCAAGCACCTTGAAAAAGAACGGCCCGCTCTGGTCTTCAAAGGGATCGGAGCCCTTCCAAGACTGCCATCCAGCAAATTCACCCTCGGTGACGGGCTGAGGCGGGTTCATGCCGTCTTGATTTGTGCCGTCCATGGGTTTGCTCCTTTGGCCTTATCGATCTAGGTTGCAGGCGATCACATATCTGCGGTCCTATTCCAAGCCCCGTTTTAGTGTCGCGGCGAAGATCAGACCCAAACGCATAATTTAGAGGACGCCCGCATGGCCCTGGATCTTGATACTCGCAACCAGTTGATCGAAACGATTGCCCGCTTTGTCGCCGAGCGCTTGCGCCCGATTGAGGCTGAGGTTTCGGAAAACGATGCTGTGCCCGATGGCGTGCTGGCTGAAATGCGCGAACTTGGCCTTTATGGCCTGACCATTCCCACCGAATATGGCGGTCTGGGTTTAAACATGGAGGAAGAGTGCCTGGTCGGTATGGAGCTTGGCCGCGCCAGCCCCGCCTTCCGCTCGGCCTTTGGCACCAATGTTGGGATCGGTAGCCAAGGTCTGGTCATGTTCGGTACCGATGCGCAAAAGGCCAAATACCTGCCCGGCATAGCGTCGGGCGAGATTATCACCTCGTTTGCCTTGACCGAGCCAGAGGCCGGGTCCGACAGCGCCGCCGTCCAGACCCGCGCCATTCGCAATGGCGATGTCTATGTGATGAATGGGGCCAAGCGCTATATCACCAATGCCAATAAGGCTGGGCTTTTCACGGTCATGGCCCGCAGTAATCCCGATATCAAGGGCGGCGGCGGGGTCTCGGCCTTTTTGGTGCCGCGCGACCTGCCCGGCATTACGATCGGCAAGCCGGAAAAAAAGATGGGGCAGCAGGGCGCGCATATTTGCGATGTCACCTTTGATAATGTCCAGGTTCCGGCTGAAAACATTCTCGGCAAGGAGGGCGAGGGCTTTAAGGTCGCCATGCAGGTGCTGGACCGCGGCCGTTTGCACATTGCCTCAGTCTGTGTTGGCGTCGCTGAGCGTCTGATCAAGGACTGCGTGGCCTATGCCGCTGAGCGCAAGCAATTTGGCCAGCCGATCGCTAATTT
>CANGCO010000036.1 GCA_947452365.1 Caulobacteraceae bacterium | reverse complement strand
GGTTTTGATAATTAGTGTCACGTTGGGGCACAGTACATTTGCTAAATTCAGGCACTATTTTACTAAGGTGGAAAATCGACTTTGATTTTCATACCATTGATATCAGAGATGTTTCGGGAAAATTAGAATGTCTAAAAATTTAGACTACTGAATTAAATCTTTTCTAAAATTGCATCCCATGGACATGGAAATTTTCGATCCCATGTCCCGCCATGTAGTTCAAATAATTAAATTCCGGTTTATCGTAGGCGCTGGTGACGTGTATTGGTTCAATCGGGTTCGAAGACCTTGGCGCATACGTCATCTTGGTGACCCTCGACAGATCATTAGGGTCAAGATGGGTTACGTCCCCTCCCCGTTTCGGTCGTCTTGATGTCCCCCGAACGCCAGGATTACCCTTCGCTAATGCAAAAAGCTTTTTCTCAAAAAACTCATTGCGTTCACCCCTAGGCATTATGAGAGCAATGTGAACATGAGCGCCGGATGTCTGCTCACTGTGAATCGCATAAACAGCCTCCACCCTTAAAGTTTTGTCGATGGGACCTAGTTTTTTCCAACGCTTCTTGGACGTAAAATACTTATTCACGCTATTAAGATATTTTTCGACCGTTCTATGGTGATCGATGACGTCAAATTTTATACGGATAATCAGTCCATTATCGCTTTTTGCATTTAAATAAGGTTTAAAATGCAATGTTACGAAATGAGTGGCTTTAAAATTGGTTTTATACGCTTCTACGATCTTATTTTTATTCATCAATTCTCCTTCAGTTAAACAATTTGAACAAATCTATTTATAAAAATTACTGTGTTAGAAATGTAATGAGGTATATCGTACCACATTAAATTGCATTTGTCAAGTTAATTATAAAGTGATATGTATAGGCAGCTATTGAAATCTAGAGGCTGTTAATCCATGCCTGTAAATCAGATTGTTTCCAGCCAATAATGCTATCGGAAATTCTAACACTCTTCGGAAAGTGACCAGTTTGAGTACGACGCCATCTCGTTGTTCTAGAGAGACCCGTAATTTTACGACATTCAGCTTCACGGATGATACGATCAGCAAAAACAGTTCCCAAATTCACACCCCTTAATATGTTTGACACAAGGTTCCGCTGGTGCGCGTCAAAGACCCCCACACGAGCAACAATTTTTAACCGTTAGAAGAAGTTGCTGAGAGCAAATATTGTCTCCGCTACCCCTCAAATGTAGCAAAAAACCGCACCGAGGTCAAATGTTCGGCTGCCATAAACGTAGGCGCAACACAATGATTTAATTGAATAAAATAACTATTTTTAGGGTCAAAAATCACCCAAACATTTACCCATTTTAATCAATGGCTTACTGTTGAGAAAATCACGCTTCCGTTAAATTATTTTGCACCACCGATCACAAAATCGCACCATTTTTGCATAATTGGTGCTCTTTGATCGAGCAGATCCGTTTTTCTATAGGCGGCAACCACCGCGTCCTTAATTGCGTGGGCTAAACACGTTTCCAGAACGTGCTCTGGATACCCCTGCTCTGCCCCCCAAGTCCTGAACGTCCCACGAAAGCCGTGCGGCACTGCCCATTTCCCTGGGGTGTCGCTTTCGGCATGGTGGTCCTTAAGAAACTTGGAAAGGGTCATGTCTGAATAAACTTTTCCTGTCGGCGACGGAAAAACCAAACCACTACCAAGCGATATTGGGCTGCGCCCATCGAGGCGGGAATTTAGAATTTCAACCATTCTTGAACTAAGTGGCACACGATGGGCAATTTTGGACTTCATGTGCTCGGCTGGGATGGTCCAAACATTCTGCTCCAGATCGAGCTGATCCCACGTCATTTTTAGCAATTCACCAGAACGAACAGCCGACAATATCAGACACTCAATTGCCTCTCTGCACGACCCAGTTGTCCCATCACGCAAAACCGTAGCAACGAACTTGGGCAGGCTTTGAGCGGGCATGGACGGGTGGTGTATCGTTCTAAGCCGCTTGGATGGCATATCGGGTAACAGCAAATTGACCCCGACAAGAGGGTTCGAGATTGTCAACTGTTGTGCGCAACACCAATTCATCACGGCGTCGCAACGTTGCTTTACCCTAGAAGCTGTTTCGCTTTTTGTCAGCCAAATGGGTGATAACAGCGCACGGAAGTCGTTGATATTGAGACTGTCCACAGCCCGATTACCGATCTCCGGGAACACGTATTTTTCGAGCGTTTTTATCCATTGCTGGGCATGTTTGCCGTTTCGCCAGCCGGACTTCTGCTTATCGTGATATTCGCGTGCTGCGGTTTCAAAGGTCATTACCGCAACTGCGTTAGCCAGATTTGCTAGATGAGCACTACGGGCATCGATGGGGTCTATTCCATCAGCAATCAGCACACGTGCCTTCTGAGCACGGCTACGAGCATCAGCTATACAAACGTCCGGATAACTACCGAAACCCATGTCTCGGCGCTTCTTGGTCATCGGGGACACATATCTCAGCACCCAACGACCCCGTCCCTGCTTACCGCCTGGGACCATCCAGAGGCCCGTAACGACACCATCCGAGAGGCTATTGTCGGTCGGCTTCAACGAACGAGCAGCCACATCGGTGAGCTTTGCATTCTTAGCCATTTTTACCCCACATTTTACCCCACAATTTTATAGTACTGTGTGAAACAGCTTGGGGCAACTTGAAAAGATAATACAATTAAACCAATAATTTATATTGGTTTTGGAAACGCATTGAAACAACGAGAAACGGATATATGGCAGACTGCGTCGCTGCCAGTGCGCGACTGGTGTTTGTCGATAATCTCTACATGTATGGCCCGCAAATCCAGCCCCTGACCGAGGACATGCCCCTGACCACCTACGGCATCAAGCCGCGCATTCGCGCCGAGATCACCAAGATGTGGCAAACCGCCCATGCGACCGGCAAGGTCAAGGTGGCGGCGGTGCAGGCCTCTGATTTCTATGGCCCCGGCGTGACCCAGTCTGTGCTGGGGGAAACCGGACTTGCGGCCATGGCCAAGGGCAAGCCTGCCCTCCTGCTTGGCTCAGCCGATCTTGTGCATGACCTTGCCTATGTGCCCGATGTTGCACGCGCGACCATCACCCTGTTGGACGCGCCCATAGATGCCTATGGTCAGGCCTGGCATGTCCCCTGCGCCCCGGCTCGTACCTATCGCCAGGTCCTGCAGATCGGGGCCGACGCCCTAGGCCAGAAGCTCAAGTTTTCGGTTCTGCCGCCACTTATGCTCGGCCTGCTGGGCCTCTTCATGCCCATTTTGCGCGAAATGAAAGAAATGCGCTTCCAGTCTGACCGCCCCTACCGCGTCGATGCTAGCCGCTTTGCTAAGCGCTTTTGGAGCGATGCGACCCCATTTGAGGTTGGGGTAACCAAGACGGCACTGGCCTTTAGGTCTTTGGGCTTATCCGTCGTCGCGCCTGCACCAAGACCATCACCCCGGCGAGGCCCGCAAAACCTGCCCCGACCAGAAAGGTCGCCGAGGGGCTGATCTGGTCCCAGACAAGACCCGCGGTCAGGCTGGCCAAAAGCATGGCCAGGCCCGTCATCAGATTAAACAGACCAAAGGCTGAGCCGCGCAGGTCTGGCGGTGCATGGTCTGCAACCAGCTTGGACAAGAGCCCTTGGGTCAGGGCCATATGCACGCCCCAAAGCCCAATCCCTATAAAGCTGGCGCCGAGCCCGTGGCCAAGCGCTAAGACCAGATCGGCGACCACAAGCGCCGCAAGACCCAAAACCAGCAGCAAGGTCGCAGACATTCGGTCGGCGAGCACACCAGATGGATAGGCCCCCGCTGAATAAACCACATTGAGGGCGACCAGCACGAGCGGGGCAAACATAATCGGCAGACCCTCGGCATGGGCCTTGAGCACCAAAAATCCCTCGCTGAATCTCGCCAAGGTAAAAACAACGCCCAGCGCAACCAGAAGCCAAAAGCCCGTATCGAACCGGCTTAAGTCCTTCAAATTGATCGGTGGGCGTACATTGCCGCGGGTCGCGCCGGATGGCTTATCCTCGACGCCGAGCAAGACACACACAACGGCCAATAAGGCGGGAAGGGTTGCGACCCAAAACACAGCCCGCATGTCTCCGGCAAACAGGGCCATTAAGCCAAGCGCCAAGAGCGGCCCCAAAAACGCGCCGACCGTATCCATGGCCTGACGCAGGCCAAACGCACGGCCCCTAATCTCGGCCGGCGTGACATCGGTGATCAGGGCATCGCGCGGGGCACCGCGAATGCCCTTGCCCACCCGGTCGGCAAACCGGGCAAACAAAATAGCACCCACACCACCGGCCAATGGAAACAAGGGCTTGGTCACGGCACTTAAGCCATAGCCGAGCAAGATCAAGGGTTTGCGCCGACCTAATCGGTCAGAAATATATCCTGAAAACACTTTGGAGATAGAGGCCGTCGACTCCGCCACCCCATCAATCAAGCCCACCAGGGCAACGCTCATGCCCAGTGTGCCGGTCATAAACAGCGGCAAAAGACCGTGGATGGTCTCTGACGACACATCCATAAAAAAGCTGACCAGACCAAGCGCAATAACGGTGCGGGGGATGCGTGCGGTCATGACTCACCAGGTATCGATATAGGGCTTGCGCGCGGTCTCAGACCCCATGCGCGGCGGCATGGATTTTAGCCCCCGCATGACCCAGCGGCGGGTCTCGAGCGGATCAATGACGCCGTCGATTTCCAGGTGCGCAGCCATGTTCACCGCCTTGCCGATCTCATAGGACCGGGCGACCCGCTTAGCGAACTCAGCCTCGCGCGCGATCGGGTCCTCAATGGCTTCCAGTTCCTTTTTGAAGCCCAAACGAACGGCCCCTTCCAGACCCATGCCGCCAAATTCGCCGGTGGGCCAAGCGATATTGAACACGGGGGAATGGAAACTGCCGCCCGTCATGGCCTGGGCGCCGAGGCCATAGCCCTTGCGCAGGACCACCGCAAAGACGGGCACGGTCAGGCTTGCGGCGGTAACAAACATACGGCTAACATGGCGCACCTGGGCAGTCTTTTCGACATCGGGCCCGACCATAAAGCCAGGCGTATCGCAAAGCGACAGTATCGGCAGGCCATAGGCCTGGCACAGCTGCATAAAGCGGGCGGCCTTGTCGGCGGCGTCGGCATCAATCGCCCCGCCCAGATGATGCGGATTATTGGCCATCAGCCCCATGGGCCGCCCCTCGATCCGGACCAGAGCGGTGACAATGCCAAGGCCAAAATCCTTGCGCAGTTCCAGCACAGATCCGGTATCGGCCAGGGTCTGGATCACGTCGCGAATGAGGTAGGCGCGCAGACGGTTTTCCGGAATGGCCTGGCGCAGCAGGCGCTGATCGGCGCAGGACCAGTCGGCCACAGGCCCCTGAAAATAGGATAGATACTGTTTGGCCACGGCCACGGCCTCGGCCTCATCAGCCACGGCAATGTCAACCACGCCATTGCGGGTCTGGACCGACATGGGGCCAATATCTTCGGGCTTAAACACACCCAGGCCGCCGCCCTCAATCATGGCCGGTCCCCCCATGCCAATATTGCTATCGGCAGCGGCTATGATCACGTCCGTGCAGCCGAGCAAGGCGGCATTCCCGGCAAAACAGCGGCCCGATACGATCCCAACCAAAGGCACCTGGCCGCTCAGCTTGGCCATAGACAAGAAGCTGGGCACATCCAAGCCCGCGACCCCGGGGCTATCAACGTCGCCTGGCCGTCCCCCGCCGCCCTCGGCAAACAGGACCAGCGGGATTTGCCAGTCCTCGACCAAGCCGAGCAGACGATCGGTCTTTTTATGATTCATCATGCCCTGGGTACCCGCCAGGACGGTGAAGTCATAGGCCATGACCGCGGTGCGGGCCTTGTCCTCGCCAAAGCTTGCGCCATTGACCGCGCCAATGCCGGTAATCATGCCGTCAGCAGGCGTATTGCGGATCAGATCATCGAGGGTGCGGCGACGCCTCTGGGCCGCCACGGCCAGGGCGCCGTATTCGATAAAACTGTCTTCATCACACAGGTCAGCAATGTTTTCGCGCGCCATACGCTGGTTGCGGCCATGACGCCGTGCGACCGCCTCTGGTCGGTTTTCATCCAGACCAAAAGCATGGCGGGCCATCATGTCGGCAAGGTCGGGCCTGATGCTGTTCAGATCCATCACCTCAGCCACCGCCTCGGCCAAGGCCTCAACTTCAGCCGGTTCGATGAACATTAAGGGATCGGCTTCAAAAATCGTCTCGCCGGGCGCGGCCGAGATGGCCCGCACATAGCCGCTGCGATCGGCGAGGATGACATGCTCCATCTTCATGGATTCCAGCACCGCCACCGGCTGGCCTTGCCGCACCAGATCGCCGGTCGCAACCTCCAGACCAACCACCTTGCCAGACATGGGGGCGTTTAGGGGCAAGCTGCCCTCTGGGCCTGACACGCTCGCCATGACAGCCGCAGGAGACGACCCAGCATCAAGGGTCTTGTCCTGCGCCAGCTCGGACTGAGCGGCAAACAGGGCTGGGCCGTGCTCCTCGATAAACCGCGTATAGACCTGGTTGGCCACCACCTCTGGCCGCGCCAGCAAGCCTCGCAGGAAGCCAATATTGCTGGCCACACCCTGCAGACGAAACTGGGCCAGACTGCGCGCCGCCTTGGCCACGGCCTTGGCATAGTCGCCCGTCGGTGAAGACACGATCACCTTGGCCAGCAGGCTGTCAAAATGCGGGCTGGGGCGATAACCGGAATAGCCGAAGGTGTCGATGCGGACGCCCGGCCCGGTCGGCGGCTCAAACAGGCTCAAGGTCCCGCTCGATGGCCGCGCCTGGCCTGCCGCATCCATGGTTTCCATATTGACCCGAAGTTGGATGGCATAGCCCCTAGCTGCAGGCACGGTTGCAGCATCAAGTCCAAGCTCTGCCAGGCTTTGACCGCCCGCCAAGCCGAGCTGCAGCGCGACAAGATCTAGCCCCGTAACAGCCTCGGTCACAGTATGCTCGACCTGAAGCCTCGGATTAGCCTCGATAAAGGCAAAGGCATCGGGGCCGTCTGGATCAGCATCTTGATCGACCAGGAATTCAAACGTGCCGAGGCTGGAATAGTGACAGGCCTTGGCGAGCTTAAGCGCCGCCGCGGTCAAACCTGCCCGCAAGGTCGGTGTCAGGCTAGGACTGGGCGCGATCTCGACCAGTTTTTGGTGCTGGCGCTGGAGGGTACATTCGCGCTCACCCAGGGCCAAGACGGTTTGGCCATCGCCAAGGATCTGAATCTCGATATGGCGGGCGCGGCGGATCAGGCGCTCGACAAACAGGTCACCATCGCCAAACGCAGCGTTTGCTTCCGATGCGCAGCGCTCAAACGCTGCCTCGATCTGATCCGCCCCGGTCACGACCCGCATACCGCGTCCGCCGCCCCCGGCCAGGGCCTTGATCATCATGGCACCGCCCGGGGCAAGCTGGGCATAAAAGGCCTTGGCCTCATCCAGGCTGACGGCCCGACTGATCCCGGCCACCACGGGCACGCCGCAATCTGTGGCCAGTTGCCGGGCAGCGCCCTTATCGCCAAACAGGGCCAAGATCTCCGCGCCTGGCCCAACAAAGGTCAGGCCCGCCGCCGCACAATCGGCGGCAAAGCCAGCATTTTCACTTAAAAACCCATAGCCCGGATGAATGGCATCACAGCCTTGCGCCTTGGCCACGGCGATAATCTGCGCCCCGTCCAGATAGGCCCCTGCCCCTACGCCTTTAAGGGCCACGGCCGCATCGGCTTGGCGCGTGTGCAGGGCGCTCGCATCGTCCTGCGAATAGACCGCCACAGTGGCTAAGCCCAGATCCGCAGCGCAGCGCAGGATACGAATGGCGATTTCGCCGCGATTGGCGACAAGCAATTTGGTTAGGGTCATGGGCGGATCAGACCGCTGATCTTGGTTCCTGTCCAGAGGCTGAATTGGCCAGACCTTCAGTCTGCGGCAAACACCATGGCCAAGATCGCCTCAAGCCCGGCCTGATCCACGGCACTAAAGGCGGCCGGCTGATCGGAATCGACATCGAAAACGGCGATTAACTGGCCAGAGGCATCACGCACCGGCACGACAATCTCACTTTGCGAGCGGCCATCACAGGCAATGTGGCCGGGAAAGGCATGGACATCCTCAACCAACTGGGTCTGCCCGCTCAGGGCCGCTGCGCCGCACACGCCGCGGCCAAAGGCAATGCGCAGACAGCCGAGTGTGCCCTGATAGGGGCCCACCACCAGCTCTTCCGGCTTATTCGGATCGACGACATAAAAGCCGGTCCAGAAATAGTGCTCGAAACTATTGGCCAGCATGGAGACGACCGTGGCCATGCGCGCGGTCAGGTTGAGCTCGCCATCGAGCACCGCCGCAATCTCTTGCAAGATCTGGGCATAGCGTTCGGCGCGGTCTTGCGCCAAGGTCTGGGTATTAAAGGCTTCGGCCATTAGGACAGAATGCCTGCGGTCTGCAGCAGGGTCCAGACCCCAATAATGACAAACAGACTGGCCGCGCCGATCCGCACCAGGCTCATAGGGACAATCTTGGTCGCAGCCTCACCCAGATAAACCGCCGGCACATTGGCCAACATCATGCCCAGAGTCGTGCCCGCCGCCACATGCCAGATACTGTGATAGCGGGCTGCCAGGGCCACGGTTGCGACCTGGGTCTTATCGCCCATCTCGACCAGGAAAAACGCGATGGTGGTCGTCAAGAAGACGCCCAGCCGTGCGGGCTGCTCGATCAGGTCATCGGCCTTGTCCGGCACCAGAGTCCAAAGCGCCATGGCGACAAACGAGGCCCCGACCGCATAGCCAAACCAATGGGCCGCAGTAATGCCCGAGATTAAAAAGCCTGCCGTCGCTGCCAAGGCGTGATTGGCAAGGGTTGCGACCAATATGCCTAAAATGATTGGGACAGGGCGCTTAAACCGCGTTGCCAGGATGATGGCCAGAAGCTGGGTCTTATCGCCAATCTCGGCCAGGGCCACGACCAGGGTCGAGACGAAAAACGGATCCATAGGGCAAACCAGTCTGAACGGACATGAGGAATGAGGGGATTGGCTTATGCCGCATCTTGGCTAGTGTGACCACATACGGGGGAAATTATCATGCTACGGACACGGTCAAAGAGTGCGGCCCTACTAGCCTTCGCCACTGTATTATCAGCCAGCCACGGCGCCTTGGCCGAAACGCTGTATCTGACCGCAGCCCACATGATCGATACGGCAGCGGGCAAGGTGATCGATAATCCAGCCGTGCTAATCGAAGGCGACCGGATCATGGCGGTCGGTACCCAGGCCAGTCTTGCCGCGCCAAAGGATGCGCGCCGGATTGACCTTGGCGGAAAAACCATCCTGCCCGGCCTGATCGATATGCATGTCCATATCACGGCCCGCGCCGATCAAAACGGCTATGAAAGCCTGGCCGTGACCACGGCGGCCGAGGCCATATCCGGGGTTGCCAATGCGGGCACCACCCTGAGGGCTGGATTTACCACCATCCGCAATGTTGGGGCGGGCGGGTTTTCCGATATTGCCCTGCGCGATTCCATCAATCGCGGCGAGACTATTGGCCCGCGCATTATTGCCTCAGGACCTGCCATCGGGGCTACGGGCGGGCATTGCGACAATAACCTCTTGCCAGAAAGCTATCACGATGTCGGCGAGGCGGTAGCCGACGGCCCGGTCGCCATCCGCGCCATGGTGCGCCGTGTGCACAAGTTTGGCGCCGACATGATCAAGTTTTGTGCCACAGGCGGCGTCCTGTCCAAAGGCGATTCCGTCGGCGGCCAGCAATACACGCTCGAAGAAATGACCGCCCTGGTCAGCGAGGCGCATATGCTGGGCATGAGGGTCGCTGCCCATGCGCACGGCGCAAGCGGCATAAAGGACGCCCTGCGCGCTGGGGTCGATACGATCGAGCATGCCAGCCTGGCCGATGACGAGGCGTTTGCCTTGGCCAAGGCGCACGGCGCCGCCTTTTCGATGGACATTTATAATGACGACTTCATCCTCGGTGAGGGCGAAAAAATGGGCATATTGCCAGAGTCCTTAGAGAAGGAACGCTCGATCGGCCTCTTGCAACGCCAAACCTTCCAGCGCGCGGTCAAGGCCGGTGTGACCATGGTGTTCGGCACAGATGCAGGCGTCTATCCGCACGGTGGCAATGCCAAGCAATTTACCAAGATGGTGCAGTGGGGCATGACCCCTATGCAGGCTATTCAGGCCGCGACGATCACATCGGCTCAGGTGCTCGGCAAGGATGGAAACGATATAGGACAGATTGCCAAAGGGAAAATCGCCGACATAATCGGCCTCGATAATAATCCTACCGATAATGTCAAAAGCTTGGAACAGGTCAGCTTCGTGATGAAAGCTGGAAAAATTATCGAAAATCGCCCTGGTTTGTGAAACCATTTAACTTGACTTGTGGGAATGATAATCTGCTCTTAATGAAATTAGGTTAATTTGGGCCTCATCCCCAACCGGGCTCAACGAAACAAGCAGAATCATTTCCGGTAAGATGATGGCGAATAACAAAATCCGAGCGCTGAGCGAGTTGGAAAAAACGGCCTCAACAGCACGGGTGCTGAATCTGAGGGCGATTCACCGAAAAAATAGCCTTGACCCGGAATACCTGGCCCAGCCGCTATTTCGAAACCAGACGCTCAACCGCGCGATCATTGTCAAACACCGGGTAAGAGACAATGAACGCCACGACTTTCCCCTACCTAAAACGACCGCAACCAAAATCATTATTCCTATAGATCATGAAAATTTAAATGCTGGCGGCCAATACGCCTTCGTCGGCCAAAATAATTTCACCAATATTATGGTTGACACACTTAATGTAGACCTAAAAAACCTTTCATACGATCTAGAAGTACTGACAATGATCGATCAGTGCAGCTCATTAGACCCGTTTTTATTAAGAGAACATCTTTCAAGACAGGGGATTAAACCTGCGTATTGTTATTTCGATGTGACAGAGTCTGATAATGGAAAAATGCTTTCCTTTACCAAAAGTGAAATCGCACCCCTAGTATCGAAATCGGTCGGGCAAATAAATAATGAACTTTATCCGGAGATTTTGTCGCGAAAACTACTTTCGGACTATTCAGACGATTCTCTAAACCCACTAAGAGAAACGCTTCAAATGAGCCCTTCTGAATTTCGCGAGGGTATTTTTTGCTGGAAGGCATTCTTATACTATAAGTGGCAACTTCAGACGCTTAAGCCAGACCTACCGAATATTGTCCGTCAAATCTCTAAGGCCGTGCCTCGCGGCATAATGGACCCTTTCAAACAGAACTATCTTAGCCGGGTGCGGCGGTCTCTGCGCAGGCGCATGGCCGGTGTATTGGCCAATATCCAGGACATGATTGCGATTTATGACCGGGCCTATGTGGCCTTGACCCGTGACAATGACCCTAAACCTTTTAAGCAATTTCTACTTAACGCGCCAAAATTCTTTAACGCCTTGGGAGAACGCCTAGCGGCGATTGCGCACGTTGTGACCTACTGGTCGCATCGAACCGCGGCCACAGGTGGCAGCGATCTGATGATCGACGAAATGTTGGAAATGTTCAGAGATTTCGATCAGGGCCTCACCTTTGACGCCATAGTCGATTAGCTTGGCAAAATCCGACTGCACCTAGCCAGGACCGGACGTCGTCAAGGAAAGATAGCCCCGCTCGATCATCCGCCGCGCGGCGTCATAGGCCTCGGCCAATTCTTCAAAGGTCTGGCGGAGGGCTTGCAGATGAGCGGTTTGCTCAATTGTAACGTCGTGCGTCCGCTCAGAAATCACCAAGGCTTCGGCGACCCAGCGCGCGCGGGCATGAGCCGCAGCAATGGCTAGGCGCTGGAACCGGCCGCTATCGAGACTGCCGATGACCTGGGCCACGACCGCCCCGTTCGAGGCAAAGGCCGTGTAATCAATATGCTCTAATTGGCCGCGAAGCCGCTTTTGCGCGATCGGATTCGTCTCTGCCTCCGGAACAAAATGGTCATCTTGAGCCCTACGATAGCTTGAGGTTTTGATTGACGACATCGCATTCATCCATGGTTATAATTAAAATGCGCTTTTAGATTGCGTTCAATTCAGCAAAATGTCCAGACAATTATAGCGATCGGTAACATCAGCTTGGTTGCAGATTAGCCGAGGCCGCCGATAGATCCGCCGTGCGAGCGGCTAGCTCAGCATAGGCCTGGCGCAAGGCCTCTGACTTCCGATCGAGCTCAGCGCGCAAGGTATCTGACCACCCCAAGGCCGCCAGCCTAGCTTGATCCAACCGAGCAGCCTGAGTTTGCGCCTGCTTGAGCTGAAGCTCCAGTTCCGCATTCATAGCCAATACCCTAGCAACGCTATCCCTTAGGGCCGCAGCCTTTTGGTCCAGCTTGACCAATTGCTCGGCAATCTGGCTTAGGTCCTGCTGACTTGTTAACACCCGCCCCTCCACAGACTGTATCCGGCCGATGTCACGCTGATAGGCGGCAAGCACGAGCCGCATAAGCCGGTCCTGTCGGAAAAGCGCGGCCTTGAGTTGAAGCAGATCGACCGTCCCTGGACCAATCAGGCCATTATGCCGTTGGATAACGGACGCGCCGACCGGACCGGCCTTCATAAGGGCCTGCAAGCGGCAGTGGATTTTAGCCGCGGCACGGTGCCATCTTTGCTCGATCCGGCGAATCCGATCCATCCGCTGCCGAGAGCCCTGTTTTTCGACTGACTTCATCTCAATAAACTCGCACCCATAACCACTTGAGAGTTTATTTTAATTAATTGATCTATAGATAGTGCCCAGCTGCCCATTTTGGGTAATAAGGATCTAAACAGAAGTTTTTCCAGATGTTTAATGCCTCCAAAAATGATAAATTAAACATAATTGAAAATTGAAAAATTTAGTCTATTTAATTAGTCTAACATAACAGTGTTCTCTACAATAGTGTTCCGAAAATGCACAATTAGATACAATTTTTATTGGAATTTATGAGTGTTCATAAATAATATTGAATAAGATCGCATCAATAAATAGATCTAAAGTGGTGATATTTTAGCCTAAATATAGTTAATAAAGTCTTAAGATTGTATTACGTGCCCAAATAAAAAATAATAATATCGTTATTGTCAATTTTTTGCCCATTTTGAGCAATCTTTTAATTGCATTGAATGTATTTGCATGCGAAATGACAATTAACGAGAACCGTTGACTAATTCGTGCACGAGGACGTCGCGCATATGTATATACAAAACGAAAATATACTAGAAGATGGCAACCTCTACAGCATTCATCATAAATCCATCCTCATTTTTTCTCAACTAAAGAATGCATCGGTAAAATTTTACGGCCACCTAGATGATTACTTTATTTATATATCATTCTTAGTTGCCGCCGCCTCGGATGCGCTGCGTATTGCCAAACTAGACCCGAAACACAGCCTGTCGCGGATTGACTGCGTCCTATCACCCTCAAGCATTGCCGAAATGACCGGCATCCCCAGGGAAACTGTCCGTCGCCGTTTGAAGCAACTGGTTAAGGACGGCAAACTAGAAATCATTAACGGTAAATTCTCCGCCTCCTTCTCGGAAAGCGAAATCCGCGATTATCTGGAACACCGCAACTAGGCTGTTCACTCGAACGCGGTGCTAGGCTGTGCCGGTCTGGGCTGCAAAGCCAATTTACCAATCCGGAAACGGGGCCTTGCCCCCTGCCCCGCGCACCTCTAGAACAGCGCCTTAGCCTGTACCTCTTACGATTCCGGTAAGCACGCCTGTGCTGTGCCGCGATTGCGCTCGGATAGATTAATGCCCAAACGGACCGACCTGAAAACCATCCTGATCATCGGGGCTGGCCCTATCGTCATAGGCCAGGCTTGTGAGTTCGATTATTCAGGGGTTCAGGCCTGTAAGGCCCTGCGGGCCGAAGGCTATCGGATCGTGCTGGTCAATTCCAACCCTGCCACCATCATGACTGATCCTGATGTGGCTGACGCGACCTATATTGAACCAATCACGCCCCAGATCGTCGCCAAGATCATCGCCAAGGAACGCCCAGACGCGCTTTTGCCAACCATGGGCGGCCAAACCGCGCTGAACTGCGCGCTCGCCCTCGAGGCCGACGGCACCTTGGCCAAATACGGGGTCGAGATGATCGGGGCCAAGGCCGATGTGATCGACAAGGCCGAAGACCGGCAAAAGTTTCGCGATGCCATGGACAAGCTCGGCCTGGAATCGCCGCGCAGCCGCGCCGCCCACACCATGGAAGAAGCGCTGGAAGCCCAACCCTTTGTCGGCCTGCCCGCCATTATCCGCCCCTCCTTTACCCTAGCCGGCACTGGCGGCGGCATTGCCTATAATATGGAAGAGTTCCGCGAGATCGTGGAGCGCGGCCTGGACATGTCCCCGACCACCGAGGTCCTGATCGAGGAAAGCGTTCTGGGCTGGAAAGAGTATGAGATGGAGGTTGTCCGCGACAAGGCGGACAATTGCATCATTGTCTGCTCGATCGAAAACATTGACCCCATGGGCGTCCATACCGGCGACTCCATTACAGTCGCGCCTGCCCTGACCTTGACCGACAAGGAATATCAGTGGATGCGCACCGCATCGATTGCCGTGCTGCGCGAGATTGGCGTCGAGACGGGCGGCTCGAATGTTCAGTTTGCGGTCAATCCCAAGGATGGCCGCATGGTGGTGATCGAGATGAATCCGCGCGTGTCGCGGTCCTCGGCCCTGGCCTCTAAGGCGACTGGCTTTCCAATTGCCAAGGTCGCCGCGCGTCTCGCCGTCGGCTATACGCTCGATGAATTGATGAATGATATCACCGGCGCAACGCCTGCCTCGTTTGAGCCAACCATCGATTATGTCGTCACCAAGATCCCGCGCTTTGCGTTTGAGAAATACCCCGGCGCTGAGCCGCACCTGACCACCTCGATGAAGTCAGTGGGCGAGGTCATGGCGATTGGCCGCACCTTTGCCGAAAGCCTGCAAAAAGCCCTTCGCGGCCTGGAAACCGGACTGACGGGCTTGAATGAGATTGAAATTGAGGGCGCAGGCGACCCCAAAGCCGGTAAGGCCGCCGTGGTCCGGGCGCTGGGCCAGCCAACGCCCGACCGCCTGCGCGTCATCGCCCAGGCCTTTCGCCATGGCCTGAGCGTCGATGAGATCAATGCCGCCTGTTCCTATGAGCCCTGGTTCCTCTCGCAAATCCAGACCCTGATCGAACGCGAGGCCGATATTCGCCAGAACGGCTTGCCGGCATCGGCCGACGCCATGCGCAAGCTCAAGGCCGAGGGCTTTTCCGATGCCCGCCTGGGCGAACTGACAGGCCAGAGCGAAAATGCGGTGCGGGCCGCCCGCCGGGCCATGAATGTTCGGCCCGTCTTTAAGCGCATCGATACCTGCGCCGCCGAATTCTTCGCCAAGACGCCTTATATGTATTCGACCTATGAAAGCGGCGCACTGGGCCAGGTACCGTCTTGCGAATCTGAGCCTTCAAACCGGCGCAAGGCCGTAATCTTGGGCGGCGGCCCAAACCGGATCGGCCAAGGGATCGAGTTTGACTATTGCTGCTGTCATGCCGCCTTTGCCCTCGACCAGATTGGCATTGAATCCATCATGGTCAATTGTAATCCCGAGACCGTCTCGACCGATTATGACACGTCCGACCGCCTCTATTTCGAACCCCTAACCGCAGAAGATGTGCTCGAACTGTTAGATGTCGAGCGATCCAATGGCACCCTACTGGGCGTCATTGTCCAATTTGGCGGCCAGACCCCGCTAAAGCTGGCCCAGGCGCTGGAAGATGCCGGTATTCCCATCCTTGGCACCTCGCCCGACGCGATTGACCTGGCCGAGGACCGCGAGCGGTTCCAGCAATTGCTGCACAAGATCGGCATTGCCCAGCCGATCAATGCTATTGCCCGCTCGGTCGAAGAAGCCTTTGCCGGGGCCCATGCGGTTGGGTATCCGATCGTGATCCGTCCGTCCTATGTGCTCGGTGGTCGAGCCATGGAGATTATCCGCGATGATGAGCAACTGACACGCTATGTCCGCGACGCGGTCAAGGTATCGGGCGACAGCCCTGTCCTGATCGACCAATATTTGTCACGCGCCACCGAGGTTGATGTTGATGCCATTGCCGATGGCGATACCGTGTTTGTCGCCGGCGTGATGGAACATATTGAAGAAGCCGGAGTCCATTCGGGCGATAGCGCCTGTTCCATGCCGCCCTATTCGCTCACGCCCGCCATTATTGACGAGCTCAAGCGCCAGACCGAGGCCATGGCCCGCGCCCTCAATGTCCGTGGCCTGATGAATGTGCAATTTGCCATTGAAGAACCGCAGTCTGACGCCCCGCGCATCTTCGTGCTCGAGGTCAATCCCCGCGCCTCCCGCACCGTGCCGTTTGTCGCCAAGACGATCGGCGAGCCGATTGCCGGGATTGCGGCCAAGGTCATGGCGGGCGAAAGCCTGGCCAGTTTTGGCCTAACCGAAAAGGTCTATAACCATGTTGCGGTGAAGGAGGCGGTCTTCCCGTTTGCCCGCTTCCCCGGCGTTGACACCCTGCTTGGCCCTGAAATGCGCTCGACCGGCGAGGTCATGGGCCTGGACTGGCGCCGCGAGGGCGAGGATTTCGCCCCCGCCTTTGCCCGCGCCTTTGCCAAGAGCCAATTGGGCGGCGGCGTGGTCCTGCCTGAGGCTGGAACCGCTTTTGTCTCGGTCAAGGAAAGCGATAAGCCGTTTATTGTCGAGCCGGTGCGTCTGTTGCTGGGTAAGGGCTTTAAGATTATCGCAACGTCAGGCACAGCCGCCTATTTGCGCAGCCAGGGCCTAGCCGTCCGTGAGACCAAGAAGGTGCTGGAGGGCCGGCCCAATATTGTCGACGCCATGAAGAACGGCGATGTGCAACTGGTGTTCAATACGACCGAGGGTAAGCAATCGATTCAGGACAGTTTCTCGATCCGCCGCTCCGCCCTAATGATGAAGATCCCCTATTATACGACCACGGCCGGATCCTTGGCGGCGGCCCAGGCGATTGCCCTAGCCACGCCCGAGGGCCTGGATGTCCGCGCCCTACAGACCTACTGACCCTTTTCGTCGCGGATATTAGCCTCATGACCGATACGGCCGTCCAGATCATTGCCCGTGGCCCTCGCAAGATCGCCGAGGCCGCCGCCGTGGCCGTCGACGCAGAGGTTATACTGGAGGGCGCGACCTATTCCATTCTCGAGGAAGACGAAGACCACGATGTCTGGCGCATTGACGCCTTTCCAACCACGGACGAAGAAGCCGAGCAATTTGTCGCCGTGCTCAGCGGATTTGACGGCCTAAAGGTCACCAGCGAAAAACTGGCCGATGCCGACTGGCTGGCCATGGCCTTGTCCGGCCTGCCGCCCGTCCGCGCTGGGCGCTTTTTTATCCATGGCGTGCATGATCGTGGGCGCGCGCCGGTCAATACGGTTAATCTGCGTATCGAGGCGGGGGCTGCCTTTGGTACAGGCCATCACGGCACCACAGTGGGCTGTCTTCTGGCCTATGACACCTTGCTCAAGGCCAAGCGTTTCGAGCGCGTACTTGATGTTGGCGCTGGCACCGGCGTTTTGGCCATAGCGGCCGCCCGAACCGGCACACCAATTGCCGTCGGTACCGATATTGATCGTATCTCGGTGCGCATTTCGAAAGAAAACGCCAAGGTCAATAAGACCCGCGCTCGCTTTGTCCACGCCTTTGGCCTTAGCCACCGGGCTGTTCGTCAGTATGCGCCCTATGATCTGGTGTTTGCCAATATCCTGGCCAGGCCTTTGGTGTTTTTAGCCCAGGACATTAAGGGCGCGCTCAAGCCCGGCGGCATAGCGATCCTATCAGGTCTCTTGCGCAGCCAAGAGCGCCAGGTTCGAGCCGCCTATCAGTCCAGAGGCTTTAAGGTCGTGCGCCGCATCCACCGCGACGCCTGGTGCGCCTTGGTGTTGAAGCGGGGTTAAATCAACAGCCCCCTCCACCGCTTCGCGGTTCCCTCCCCCCAAGGCGGGAGGATTTAAGAACAGATACTCTTCCCCCTCTGGGGGAAGTACCGGCGAAGCCGGGGAAGGGGGCCGGGCCACCAGTTGCACCCCACACCCAAACCGCCTAAATTCCCACCATGCGCCAGTCCTTTACCGAATCCACCGACCGCTCGTTTGGTCCAAATCACCTGCCCCTGATCCGCCAAGCCATGGCCGCCCAAGGCCTTGACGGCCTCTTGGTCCCACATGAGGACGAGCATCAGAACGAATACCTACCCGATGCCAATGACCGCTTGGCCTGGGCCACAGGCTTTACCGGCTCGGCCGGGGCGGCTGTGGTATTTGGCGACAAGGCCGCCATATTTGTCGATGGCCGCTATACGATCCAGGTGCGCGACCAGGTCGATAGCGCCGTAGTGGAAATCCGCAGCCTCGAAGACAATGGCGTCGCCGCCTATTTGAGCGAGCAGGCCAAGACCGGCCAGGTGATCGGCTATGATCCGCGCCTGCAAAGCCCAGACACGCTAGAGCGGCTCGCTGCAGCCGCCAAGGCCGCAGGAGCGACCCTAAAAGCCGTCAGCGCCAATCCCCTAGACCAGGCTTGGCAGGATCGTCCGGCCCAGCCCTGCGCCCCGGTCGTTGCCCACCCCGTCGCCTATGCCGGCGAAAGCTCTGAGGCCAAGCGTGCCCGCATTGGCGCAGGGCTTGGCGAGGCGCAGTTTGCTGTCTTGACTGCCCCCGCCTCCATGGCCTGGTTATTCAATATTCGCGGCGGCGATGTGATCCGCTCGCCCCTGCCCCTAGCCCAGGCCATATTGAATAAGGACGGCAGCGCCCAGCTGTTTCTCGACCCGGCCAAGATCACAGACGAGCTTCCCGCCTGGCTTGGCAATCAGGTTGCTCTGCAGCCGCCAGAGGCCCTGCCCGCCGCGCTGGATGCCCTGGGTGGCCAGACCGTCCTGATCGATCCGGCCCAGTCGTCAGCCTGGTATTTTGACCGGCTTGAAGCCGCAGGCGCAAAGCTCATACGCGCCATGGATCCGTGCGCCCTGCCGCGCGCCTGCAAGAACCAAATTGAAGTTGAGGGTAGCCGCAAGGCCCATGCCCGCGACGGCGCAGCCCTAACCCGTTTTCTCTATTGGCTGGCCACGGACGGCCAGGTCTCGCCGCCCGATGAGCTAGAGGCCGTAACCAAGCTAGAATCCCTGCGCGAAGCCACCGGCATGCTCAAGGACCTATCTTTCGACACAATCGCCGGGGCCGGCTCCAATGGCGCCATCTGCCATTACCACCCATCAGCGCGGCTCAATCAGCGCGCCAAGCTGGGCTCGCTGCTGTTGGTCGATTCAGGCGGGCAGTATCTCGACGGCACAACCGATGTTACCCGCACAGTGGCGATTGGTGAGCCGAGCGCGGAAATGGCGCAGCGCTTTACCCTGGTGCTTAAGGGTCACTTGGCCCTTGGCCGCGTGCGCTTTCCGGTCGGCACCACGGGCTCGGCCCTCGATGCCTTGGCGCGCCTGCCGCTCTGGATGGCCGGGCTAGATTATGACCATGGCACCGGCCATGGCGTCGGCAGCTATCTGGGCGTCCATGAGGGCCCGCACCGCATCTCCAAAATGCCAAACACGGTCGCGCTTCAACCCGGCATGATCGTCTCGAACGAGCCGGGCTTTTACAAGGATGGCGAATACGGCATCCGCATCGAAAACCTCCAGGTCGTCACCCCCGCCGCCGCCATAGCCGGCGGCGAGCGGCCCATGCTCGGCTTCGAACAACTCACCCTCGCCCCCATAGACCGCCGCCTCATTGTCAAGGCCCTGCTAAGCCCCGAAGAAATCACCCAGCTCGACGCCTATCACGCGCGGGTTCGTGAGGTGGTCGGGCCACTGGTGGAAGCACCCGTTCGGGCCTGGCTCGCGCAGGTTTGTGCGGCGATTTAAGGAGGGCTGTACACCAAAGGTCAGATCGAAACTTTGCTAGACCCGCGCCTGAACCTAGAGGCGCATGCTCTCATTGCCTGAATAACCCCGAACACTGTCCGCGCCCCTTAGTCATCAAAACTCAAAGGCTACCTTCGGTTTAAGAATTCATGCGCTGATACGATTTTGAAATTAAGTTCTAAAAGCGGACACATCCGAATTTACTTGTAAAAACTATGCATAACGTTAACCTTAGATAGTTGTTTTCTTGATTAGCAGGCATGGCAATGAAATCGTCGCTCTTGATACGCACAGCAATCGCCATTCTCGCCGCCAATTGCGCATTCACGCACCCCGCCATAGCGGCTGATGAGATCACACCGCCCGAGAGCGCGATCACCGGGTCAACCGATCAAACACCACCATTGGCTGATCAACCAGCTCCAGTTGGCGAAATCTCTGAACCGCCAGTCCCAGAAGGCCAGTTTGTGTTTTTAGAACCCAAGGAGCCGCAACTTCTTGACGAGCCCGTAGTGGTCGTTGAAACCCCTGAGCCGCAACTCTCTGATGAGCAAGTCGGAGTCGTCTATTACAGCCTCGGAAGCGAGGCTTTTGACCCAACCGTTATTCGCAATTTTGGCCTAGAGGAAGATCCCGCGGCAGCAGCCGTCGAGCGGGTCATGACCAAGGTTATCGACCAGGCTGCAGACACCGCCGTCCAACCCTTGACGCCAGCCCCCCTTTAGCCCCTTCGGCCTTTTCGACCAGACGGTCGTCTAGGCCGCATTTGCGCATTGCCGCCTAGGTCTCTTATGTCAATTGCGGCCTTAGGCTCCATGTCAAACACAAACCCTTATCAAACCCGGCTAAGCCTCGGTTGCGCCGTATCCGTGATGGCCTGCACCATTGGCGGTCAGGCCCATGCGGCGCAGTTGGCAGACCCCTGGAGCCTAAGCCTAGGCCTCGGCGGAGAATATAATACGAGCATATCGGTCGAGGCCCTAGATACCGGCCGCAAGACTGGCGATTCCGCGGCAAACCTTTCGGCATCCGTCGGCTATACCGTCTCCAAGAACCCAAGGGCATCCTTGCGGCTGTCTTATGGCCTGGATCAAAGCCTGCACAAGGCCGCCCCGGCCTATGACCTTCTCACCCAATCCTTTGGCGTCGCCGCCGGCACCCGGCTTGGCAAAGCCGACCTAGGGCTTGATTATCAATTCTATTCCATGCAGCTAGGGTCAAAGCCCTTTTTGGATATGCAGATCCTCAACCCCTCGGCCAGTGGCTTCATCAATCCGCACCTGTGGCTAAGGGGCAGCTATGGCTATGCGCAAAAGACCTTTGTCACGGCCAAGACCATGGATGCCGACACCCAGTCCGTCACGGCCGATGCCTATTATCTGCTGCCCCGTCACAAGGCCTATCTTGGCCTAGGTGCGCGCTATGAGCTGGAAGATGCGGTAAATCCGGCCCTTAGCTTTCAAGCCTATCAACTCAGCGCCAAGGCCCAGATGCGCAGCAAGCTCCTGGGGCGGCCGGCAAAGCTTGCTCTGGGCTATCAATACAGGGCCCGCGATTACGATGCCATCACCCCTGCAATTGGCGAGGCCCGCCAAGAACGCCGATCCAGCTATACCGCCTCGGCCGAACTTGCCCTCAGCCCCAACCTCACCGCCAAATCCCAATTTCGCCACGTCGCCCGCATCTCAAACTATAGCCCCGCCGATTACGTGGAAAACCTGGTGACGTGTATGTTTGTTTATCAGCTGCGGTGAGGGGCGCTTTCACCAGAAGCTAAGCGGCCTCTAGAGCCCCTAGGCTAGGACATAGATATAGGCCGCGATCGCACCGTCTTGAGTGACGACCTCTGTTACCACACGTCGGTATTGTGGCCCCTCAAACGCATCCAGCCGCTCCCAATGCGCGGCCAGGGCCTCAGCCTCTAACAGGTCCACCGCCAATGCCGGTCCCTCCGGGTCCAGCACGAGGCCATCAAACCCCTGCGCCGCCCCCCAACCCCGCGCCACTAAACGCCCATGCACGATGCCCGTCGTCCAACGCCCACCGAGCGGGGCCAGTTGATGGTGGTTGGGACGGCCAGGGCCGAGCGTGCCATAGGTGGCGAGGCGGGGTGGTGGGGGCATTGAGCTATGAATAGCATGCTTGTTGAGTAGCAAAACCGCTAAGTCGAAATACGCGAAAGCCGCATTGTCCCGCGCTAGGCTAATCGGATTTCGCGGCACAGCGCTCTTTGAGCACGGTTAGAGAAGCCTTTGGATATTATGATTGGGCCAAACTCGGTAGTTCCCTGACGCGTCGTTAATGCCGCACCCGCGCGCTTCGGGGCCTAGCGCGCCATAATCCACGCGCCCCAACGCAATACCCCCGCCGAGCATACGCTTGCGGCGGGGTGATATGGCTGATGTTGCGATGAAGTTTGTGTGCGGGGACAGGATTTGAACCGTTTGGCCTTGTCATCGCTCCACTGGAGCGATGCCCCGACTAGCGTCGGCCAGGCCGCACCCTTCAGGTTATGAGGCTGAGGAGGTGAGCGACGGCAAACGATCCTGTGAATCGTTTGCGGCGCGAACGGGCTGCGCCGCATTGGCGTGTAGGACTAATGTTGGAAGGATTTTGGGTGCGGGGACAGGATTTGAACCTGTGACCTTCAGGTTATGAGCCTGACGAGCTACCGGGCTGCTCCACCCCGCGTCAATTGTATTTTCGGGGCTAGTTGCGCAGCCCGGAGTCTTGGTTGC
>CANGCO010000035.1 GCA_947452365.1 Caulobacteraceae bacterium | reverse complement strand
TTCTGATTAAGACAGTATAACGCCAACCAAGACCGGGTTAGGCCCGATATGACGCCCGATAATTACGAAGGAACCGTGGCATGAACGACAAGACCGCGTCCAAAGATCCCGCCAAGCTGACCATTGGCGAAAAGACGTATGAACTGCCTATCATGTCGGGGTCCACGGGCCCAGACGTGATGGATGTGCGCAAGTTTTATGCCGATTCCGACCTGTTCACCTTCGATCCAGGCTTTACCTCGACGGCCAGCTGCGAGAGCAAGATCACCTATATTGACGGTGATGCCGGCATCTTGCTGCACCGCGGCTATCCGATCGATCAGCTGGCAGAAAAATCCAGCTTTCTCGAGGTCTGTTACCTGCTCTTGAACGGTGAGCTCCCGACCGCGTCGGAATTCACCAAGTTCGAGCACAACATCACCTATCACACCATGCTGCACGCCCAATTTGATCGCTTTTTTGAGGGCTTCCGCCGCGACGCACACCCGATGGCAATCATGACCGGTACGGTCGGGGCCCTATCGGCATTTTATCATGACAGCATCAATGTCGATGATCCCGAGCAGCGCAAGATTTCGGCCCATCGCCTGATCGCCAAGATGCCAACCATTGCCGCGCGCGCGTTTAAATACTCGGTCGGCCAGCCCTTTGTCAGCCCACGCAATGATATGGGCTATGCCGAAAACTTCCTGCGCATGTGTTTTGCGGTTCCAGCCGAAGACTATGTAGTCAACCCTGTCCTCGCCCGGGCCATGGACCGGATCTTTATCCTGCACGCCGATCACGAACAGAATGCCTCGACCTCGACCGTGCGTCTGGCGGGCTCTTCAGGTGCTAATCCATTTGCCTGTATTGCCGCTGGCATTGCCTGTCTATGGGGCCCAAGCCATGGCGGGGCCAATGAAGAAGCCCTGATGATGCTGAAAGAGATCGGCACAGTTGATCGCATCCCCGAATACGTCCAGGGCGTCAAGGATCGCAAATATCGCCTGATGGGCTTTGGCCACCGCGTCTATAAGAATTACGACCCGCGCGCCAAGGTCATGCAACAGACCTGCCATGAGGTCCTGGCCGAGATCGGCGATAATGACGATCCATTGTTGAAGGTGGCGATGGAACTGGAAAAGATTGCCCTGAGCGATCCCTATTTCGTCGAGCGCAAGCTTTATCCGAATATCGATTTCTATTCAGGCATCACGCTCAAGGCCATGGGCTTCCCCACCACCATGTTCACCGTCTTGTTCGCGCTTGCGCGCACGGTCGGCTGGATCTCACAGTGGAAGGAAATGTTCGAAGACCCAAGCCGCAAGATCGGCCGCCCACGCCAACTCTATACCGGCGCATTGCAACGCGATTTTGTGAATATAGACAAGCGCTAAGCAAAATAGTTTAACGCAACTTATGAAAAGGGCGGGACCTAAGGGTGCCGCCCTTTTTCTATGTATTCCATCACCAGATCGGCCGCCCGCTCAGCCGGGTCGGGGCCGCCGCGGCCCATGCGGTCGAGGGCGGCGAACTGATCGGCGATCTGGGCTTGGCGGTGGAGCGGGTCTTCGAGTAGGGCCAACACGGCCTCGGCCAGCAGTGGCCCCGTACAGCGGTCTTGCAAAAACTCGGGCGCGACCAGACGCCCCGCAGCGATATTGAACAGGGTGACATAGGGCGTGCGCATCAAATGGCGCAAAATAGCATAGGTGATGGCCCCGATCCGATAGCCGACCACCATGGGACAACCCGCAAGGGCCAACTCGGTCGTTACGGTGCCGCTACAGGCAAGCGCTACGGTCGCCGCGCACATGGCGTCGCGCTTCAACTTCTCATCCAAAATGACATGGGCGCGGAAGGGCCAGCCTGCGACCCTGGCGGCCACCGTGTCGGCAACGGTCGAGGCGGCTGGAACCACGATGTGAAGATTTGGCATTGTGGTTTTGATTTGGCGTAAGGCTTGCTCAAATTGCGGCAACACTTGTTCAATTTCCGCCGGGCGGCTGCCGGGCAAGACCAGCAAGACCGGATCCTCGGGGCCTGCGCCAATATGGGCGCGCAAGCGGTCTGGACGGGACTCCTCAAACCGTATCGCAAGCGCCGTATTGCCGACAAAGGTGACGCCCAGGCCCTCTTTCTCAAAATAGGGAGCATCAAAGGCGTGGATGGTCAGAAGATGATCCACGCGCGCGGCCAGGGTCTTGGCGCGGCCAGGGCGTGAGGCCCAGACCTGAGGCCCAACATACTTGATCAGCGGCATAGCGGGGGTCTGTTTGCGCAGTCGCGCCGCCACCCTCAGGGTAAAACCCCAAGAATCGATCAAGATGGCAATATCGGGCTTTTCACGCGCGGCCAGGGCGGCGGTCTCGTCCACCCGGCGCAGGACCTTGCCATAGGCCTTGACGCCCTCAAACAGGCCCAAAATGGACAGTTCCGCAATGTCAAAAGGGCTTTCCACACCCTGCTCGGCCATCTTGGCCCCGCCGACCCCGACAAAGCGCACGCCCTGGCCCAGACGCGCCCGCAAGACCCGCGCAAGGCCCGCCCCCAGCGTATCGCCCGAGGCCTCAGCCGCGACCAGCATGACGCAGACAGGCTTATCCGTCATGACCTTAGGCCTCGCTGGCACCGTCTTGCGCCGTGGCTGGGATACCGAGAATAAACAGGCCAAGCCCATCGGCAGTCTTGATCACGGCCTCGCGGTCTATGACCAGCAAGGCGCCCGCCTCACCGACAATGCCGCGCAGGCCCACCTTGGCCGCGCCGATCACTGTCGCCACCCCGATCGTGGGCATATCAACCTTGCGCTCCTGGATCGGCTTGGGCGCCTTGGCGAGCACCCCTAGGGCATCGGCACCGCTTGTGCCGCGAAGGGCTTGCGGAAGCTGCGCACAGCGCGCCAGCAAGGCATCTGTCCCCTCCTGGCCTTCAACCGCCAGCACAAGACCGCGCACCACGACCGCACCCTGGCCAATATCCAGTCGGCCAATCGCGCGCGCGACCTCGATGGCCCGCTCAATATCGCCCTTGTCGCTGGCCAAGGGGGCAACCGCACCCAAGACGCCAATCGGCAAGGTCAGGTCATCGACCACCTCGTGGGCGCCCTCGATCGTAAAACCTTCCTTCTCGAATTCACCGAGTAGGAAGCGCAAAAGCCCGTCATCACCCTTGCGCGCCGCCGCGATCACACCGGGCAAGGCGGCTAGGCCGCGAAGGTCGGGCTTGAGAGCGGAAAAATCGGGCCGCGCCACCAGACCCGCAAAACAAACCGCCTGACAGCCCGCCTTTTTGAGAGCTGCAAAACACTTGCCAATCTCGGCCATACCGATATCGGCGCCGGGATAATCGGCCATGCTCGCATCAGCAAAGCCCTTGAGCCGAATGACGAAAAACGGCCGCCCGGCGTCAATACAGCGCTCTGCCAAGGTCCTTGGCAGGTTTCCGCCGCCCGCAATCAGGCCAAGCTTAAGCATGAAGCGCCTCAATCATGCGGCAAACAGATCGGGCGATTGGCGTCCGAGCGGATGAAATTGACGATTTCCATCACCTCATTTGATGCGTGATAAACCTCGGACACATCGTCAAGTCGCTCTTGGAACGTGCCCTCATCGGCAAACATCAGGCGATAAGCTGCGCGCAGATTATTGATCGCTTCACGGCTAAAGCCCCGGCGCTTAAGGCCGACTAGGTTCAGGCCTTCGAGATGGGCATGATTGCCCCAGACCGAGCCATAGGGGATAATGTCCTTGGTCACCACACCGCCGCCGCCGACAAAGGCATAGCGGCCAATACGGGTAAACTGGTGCACGGCGCTAAGGCCGCCCATGAACACAAAATCGCCGACCTGGACATGGCCGCCCAGCGTGGCGCTATTGGCAAAGGTGACATTATTTCCGACTATGCAGTCATGGGCGACATGCGCCCCGACCATATAAAGACTGTCTGAGCCGACCCGCGTAATGCCGCCGCCGCCAACCGTGCCGGTATGCATGGTAACATTTTCGCGGATGACATTGCGCTCACCCACCACAAGCTCGGTCGGCTCACCCTTATGGGCCAGGTGCTGAGGCGGTCCACCCAGAAAGGCCATAGGATGGATAAGGGTCTGGGCCCCGATCTGGGTGTGCCCGTCAATGACAACATGCGACACAAGTCGAACCCCATCGCCCAAGGTCACATTAGGACCCACTGTGCAAAACGGGCCAATTGAGACATCGGCGCCAAGCTGCGCCTTGGGATCAATAATGGCGGTTGGATGAATCTGGCTCATGCGGGGGTCTCGACAACCATGGCGGCAAAATCAGCTTCGGCAGCGGTCTTATCGCCGACCAGGGCCTTGCCGCGGAACTTGAACACATCGGCGCGGGCGCGCACGACCTCGACCTCCATGCGGATCACATCGCCAGGCCGCACCGGATAGCGAAAGCGGCAATTATCCAGAGACATGAAAAAGATGGTCTTGCCCTGAACGTCAGCATCTAGGGATTTTGACATCAAGACTGCGCCGGTCTGGGCCAGGGCCTCGACGATCAGCACGCCGGGCATGACCGGATTACCTGGAAAATGGCCCTGGAAAAACGGCTCATTGATCGTCACGCACTTGATCCCGACAATGGATTGATGAGGGCGATAATCCTCGGCCCGGTCGACGAGCAAGAAGGGATAGCGATGCGGGATTCTTTGCAAAATCTCGGCAATATCGATGGAAACAGGGGCTTGAGCCTCCAGGTCCTGAGGTTTCATTCCTTAGCTCCTTCGTCCCGAATCTTGCCAGAACGCTTTATCAATTGCCCAATCAAGGCGGTTTCCCGAAGCCAGCGCCGGATGGGTCTGGCGGGAAAACCGCCCCAGGTTTCGCCTTCAGGTATGTCTTTCATAACCCCAGCCGAGGCCGCAAGCTGCGCGCCCTTGCCGATCTTGATATGGTCCGCAATGCCGACCTGCCCCCCGAAAGCCGCGCCATCGCCGACCGTCACACTGCCCGAAATGCCGGTCTGGGCGGCAATCATACAATTGCGGCCAATCGTGACATTGTGTGCGATCTGGACCAGATTATCGATCTTTGTGTTCTCGCCGATCACTGTATCGTCAAACGCGCCGCGATCTATGCAGGTTCCTGCTCCGACCGTGACGCCATCTTGAATAATGACCCGACCCAACTGTGGCACATCAATCGCCCCGGTCGCGGCCCCGGCAACGCCAAAACCCGCCTCACCAATGCGCGCACCGGCCAGTAAGCGTACGCCATCGCCGATCAGGGCAAACCCAATGGTGACATTGGCGCTGATCTGACAGCCGCGCCCGATCGCAACACCCGGACCAATCGTAGTATTGGCCCCAATCACCGTGCCCGAGCCGATCTGGGCCCCTGGCCCCACGACCACGCCGGGCGACAGGATGACCCCGTCCTCAATCTCGGCATCGGGGTGAATGGGGCGGGCATGATCGTGGTGGCGCGGCTTAACCATTTGATTGGCGGCTAGGGCAAAGGCCGCCTGCGGCCGAGGTGTAATCAGGGCGATACAGCCCTCGGGCACTTCGCTGGCAAATTGCGCGCTCACAAAACAGGCCTTGGCCTTGGTCTGGCTCAAGAGCTTAACATAGCGCCGGTCCCCCAGAAACGTCACGGCATCAGGACCAGCAGAACCAAGGGGCGCGACATGGGCCACCAAGTCCTCGCCCGAAATACCGTCCGCAAGGCTTGCCCCGGTCAGGGCCGCCAGTTGCGCCAGACGAACTGGCGGCGAAGCGATAAAGAAGCGTAGGTCCGGCATACGGCCCCCTTAAATGACGACGGTGGGCGGGCCCTGTCTGCCCACCCACCGCATTAATGCACTAAAACGGACAGACGAGGCTTATTGGCCGGGAACAGCTTGCTGGTCCAGACGCTCGCGGTCAAAGGCAAATTGGGTGATCTTGGCATTGAGCTTTTCGATCACGGCATCGGTCACATCCATGGAAGAATTGGCACCGAACAGGGCGTTGCGATCAAACAAAAGTGCGCAGGAGCGCTGGGTATAAACGTCCTTCAGGATGGGTTCGATTTCCGAGCTGATCCGGCCGAGGGCCTTTTGCTCGGTGGCTTCAATTTCCTTCGAACGGATCTGGGCCTTGCGCTGCAGGGCTTGACCGCGCTGGTTCAGTTGCAGAGCCTTTTGCTCGAACTGCTCTTGCGGCAGTGTCGTGCGTTGGCCTTCAAGCGCCTTGCCATCGGTCTCAATAGCGGTCTTTTCGGCGTTCAGTTCGGCATTGACCTGGGTGGTGATGGTCTGGACGCGCTGGATAACAAACTTGCCAATCACCGAGGTGCCAATGGCGCGCTCGTTCGAATAAACGCAGATGCCTGGCAGGGCTGGTCCTGGCGCAGGGGCCGCAGCCGCCTTGGGTGCGGTCGCAACCGCTTGAGCGGCGCTGGCCTGGGCCGCGAACAGGGTCGCTAGAGCGCCGAGGCTGGCGCAAACAATCTTTGAATTGATCATGAGTTTAGAACCTTGTGGAGGTGGAGAAACGGAAGGTTTCAGGACGGTCATAGGCCTCTTTGGCCAAGACTTTACTAAAGTCGAACCGGATGGGGCCCATGGGCGACTTCCAGAAAATGCTAAGGCCAGCAGACGCGCGCAAGGACAAATCGTCCTTGATATTGTCCTTAACGCAATTGGAGACGGTGGTTTTGTAACAGCTGTTTTTGGAATTCGTGTCCAATAGACCCAAGGTCCCGAAATCGGAGAACATGGCGGCCTTAATGCCATACTGTTCCGGCAGACCGGTCGGCAAGGTCATTTCCAAAGAACCAATGGCATAGAGCTTGCCGCCAAGCGCATCATTATACTTGATATTGCGCGGGCCAAGGCCAGCGGTCTGGAACCCGCGGAAGCTATTACCGCCCTTATAGAAGCGGTCATTAATTCGGACATCATCCTTGCCATAGCTTCCAATATAGCCGGCCGATCCTGTGGCGCTAAAGATAAAGTATTGGTTGAACCCATAATACCAGGACGCATCGCCCTCGGTTTTCAGATACTTCACATCCCCACCAAGACCAGCAAGGTCTTGTTGAACGTCAATGGCAAATCCGCGCGTGGGTTGGATCGGGTCATTGCGCCGATCCCAACGATAAGAATAGCCAACCAGAGACGTCACCCGTGCGCCGGATTGATTGCACAGCAGGATCGAAACCGTGATGCCGCACAAGGCCTTTTGCACCACAACATTATCGCTTCGCAGATTATAACGCGTCGACATGGAGGCGTTCTGGGTCAGGGGGAAACCCAGCCTCAGGCCCAGACCGGTTGATTCTGTGTCATAGCCCGCTTGGCGCGAGAAATTATACTTATAAGAGAACAGGTCCACACCGGCGCGCAGGTCGCGGTCCAAGAAGCGTGGCTCGGTAAACGAGAAATCGACCTGTTGGCGCAAGGACCCGACCGAGACCTGGGCCCTTAGGCTCTGGCCACGGCCACGGAAATTGCGCTCGGTTACGCCTAGATCGAACACCACCTTATCCAGGGACGAATAGCCCGCACTGAAGGACAGTTCCCCCGTCGGCTGTTCGGTGACCTTAACGCGCAAAATGGTGCGGTCTGGCGCGGTGCCGGGCACTTCTTCAATATCGACGTCTTTAAAGAAGCCAAGGCCCTTGATCTGGTTCTTAGAGCGATCCACCAGAACCCGGTTAAAGGCATCGCCCTCAACCAGACGCAGTTCGCGGCGAATAACCGGATCTAGGGTGCGGACATTGCCGACAATATCGATGCGTTCGACATAGACGCGCGGGCCTTCCTTGACATCGAACACGACATCGACGGTCTTAGTCGCCTTATTGGGCACATAGCGCGGGCGAATATCGACAAAGGCGAAGCCTGCGGCGCCGGCCGCAAAGGTCAGGGCCTCAGTTGCGGACTCAATCTTTTCGTCCTGATAGATCTGACCCTCGCGGATCGGCAACAGCATTTTAAGCACATCGCCATTGAGCTTTTTCAGATCGGTTTCGACCGTCAGCTTGCCGAACTTGTATTTCGGACCCTCATCGAGGGTAAAGGTCAGGGCAAAACCGTTCTTGTCCGGTGCCAATTCAGCCATGGCCGAGATGATGCGGAAATCATAAAAGCCGCGATTGCGATAGTGTTTACGCAATTGCTCGCGGTCATATTCGAGTCGGTCAGGGTCATAATTATCGTTGGAGGTCAGGAACTTGTACCATTCCGACTCCTTGGTCACGACAACGTCCTTCAGGTCATTGTCGGAAAACTCCTTATTACCAAGGAAGTTGATCCGCATGATCCCGCTCTTGGGACCCTCATTAATCTCAAACACCAGATCAATGCGCTTTTGCGGCAGTTCAACCACCTTGGGCGTAACCGTCGCCGAGATGCGGCCAGACCGGCGATAAAGCTCGATAATACGCTGAACGTCCTGCTGCACCTTGGAGCGGGTAAAGATACCGCGCGGCCGTATGGTCACCTCGTCGCGGAGCTTGTCCTCTTTGAGGTTGTCATTGCCCTCAAAAACCACCTGATTGATGATGGGGTTCTCCACCACGGTCACGACCAGGTCAGAGCCCTCAATATCCATCTTGACGTCCGCAAACAGGTCGGTGCGGAACAAGGTCTTCAAGGCCAAGTCGATCTGGGCTGGGCCGACCAGATCACCGGGCTGGATAGGCAGATAGGCCAGGACCGTGCCCTGCTCAATCCGCTCATTGCCCTTAATCGTTATGCGTTGGACCACCACGCTATCGCCGCGTATCGCCGGTGTCGCATCGGGCCGCGGTGGCGTTGCGGTTTGGGCCATAGCACCGGTCGAGAGCGCGGTTCCAGCCAGCAGCAGGGCTAGGCCCGGCATCAGGCCGCGTTGAACGCGATTAGGTTGGGCAGTTGTTTTTTGCATTGGGTCAGCCATCGGCATGGAGCGGTCAATCATGAAAATAATCCGCCCAAAAAATGAAACAATTGGAGCTGCTGCAAGTCGTTCCAGGTCGCAAACACCATCAGGCTGAGCAGCAAGGCCAGCCCGATCCGGTATCCTACCGCCTGAACCCGCGCATTCAAAGGATGCCGGGCGATCGCTTCGTAAGCGTAAAACAACAAATGTCCCCCATCCAGTACGGGCACTGGTAGCAGATTCATAAAGCCGATGCCAACCGACAGCACGGCGGCAAGGCCCATAAGCGCAACAAGACTGCCCAAAATCTGCATACCAAAATCAGGCGCACCCCGGGCACCGGCCTGAGCCACAGCGCCGGAGGCCCTGGCAATGCCAATTGGGCCGCCCAATTGCGCCGCTGATTCCTTGCCCGTGACCACACGGCCAAGATAAAACACGGTTGTATCCAGCACGGACCAGGTTCGCTCTGCGCCAAGACCCAAGGCCTCAATCGGGCCATAGCGGGTCCAGGTCTGATCATTGGGCTTTTGCTCATAGGCAAAGCCTAGGACACCGATGGCATGTTTGGTGCCTAGGGGATCGAGCATCTCGCGCCGGGCCGGGGTCGCGGTTAAAACCAATTGCAAACCGCCCCGGTCGACCACAAACTTCACCGGCACACCGGCCCGCAACATAATGATCTGTTGCAGATCACCAAAGCCGTGAATCTTGCGGCCATCCGCATACTTGATCTGGTCGCCAATCTGGAACCCGGCAAGCGCTGCAGGCTGACCAGGCTCGATCCTATCCACACGCGCCGGCGACACCCGTTCACCGACCGTCCCCAGCAAAATCGCAAACAGGATAATGGCGAGCGCAAAATTGGCCATTGGCCCGGCGACAACGACCAGGGCCCGCTGCCACAAGGGCTTGAAATGAAAGTATTTCTGTACGGCGGCCGAGCCTTCTTGCGCCACGATTTGTTTGCGCAGATCGTTCAAATCATCCTGGTCAGGCACGCTGGCAGCATTCTCGTCGCCGCTGAACCGTACATAGCCGCCAAGCGGCAGCCAGCCAATCCGCCACTCGACACCGGAACGGTCGCGCCAAGACACGATCGCCTTGCCAAAACCAATGGCAAACCGATCAATTGCAACGCCGCAAGCCTTGGCCACCCAAAAATGGCCAAGCTCGTGAATGGTCACGACCAGGGTGAGGACCAGCAAAAACGGGACCAGATAGGTCACTGCCGTATGGGCAAATGCAAGCATGGTCTGGTCGCTCCTATCCGTGCCCTAGTTTGATCTTTGGGACACAATGCGCGCGGCGACCCGCCGAGCACTGGCATCTGTCAGAATGGCCGTCTGCATGTCTATATCAGGATCGCCGCTCAAGTCCCCTGCCCCATTCATCTGATCAAGGGTTTCTTCGGTCACGGCGGCAATATCAAGAAAGCCAAGGCGCTGGTCAAGAAAGGCCGCAACAGCCACTTCATTGGCCGCATTCATGGCCGCAGGTGCGCCGCCGCCGCGCAATAGGGCCGCGCGGGCAAGGCCAATAGCGGGAAAGCGGTCCTGATCAGGGGCTTCAAAATTTAGCCGGCCAATTTCAGCAAGGTTCAGCGCAGGCGCAGGCCAGGGCAAACGATCTGGCCAGGCTAGGGCGACCGAGATTGGGCTGCGCATATCGGGCGGGCCAAGCTGTGCCAGGGTCGAGCCATCCTGGTATTCGACAAGGCTATGAATCACCGACTCTGGATGAATAAGCACATCAATCTGGTTCTGCGGCATGGCGAATAGATAGGATGCCTCAATCATTTCGAGCCCCTTATTCATCATGGTTGCGGAATCGACCGAAATCTTGGCGCCCATGGACCAGTTTGGATGCGCGACCGCCTGCTCAGGCGTTACCCTAGCCATGGCATCCCGCGTCCAGGTGCGAAATGGCCCGCCAGATGCGGTAAGAATGAGGCGAGAAACTCGATTTATCGAATTATTTTGTAAAACTTGAAAAATCGCAGAATGCTCGGAATCGACTGGAATGATTATGCTGCCATATTGCTTGGCCATTTGAATAAGGGACAGGCCCGCGCAAACAATGCTTTCCTTGTTAGCCAGGCCCACCATGGCCCCGGTCTTGACGGCCGCCACGGTTGGCGGCAGGCCCGCCACCCCGACAATTGCCGACATAACCCAATCGGCATTCATGCTCGCCGCCTCAAGCACGCCGCTAGCGCCATAGCCAACGGCAATGCCTGTGCCAGCCAATCCGGCTTTCAGCGCCTCAAAGCCGGCCTCGTCCTCGATCACCGCCATGGCGGGCCGCCAGATCAGGGCCTGGGCGATCAGGCCTTGGACATTCTTACCCGCGGTTAGGGCAATAATCTCAGTGTCGGCAGACCCATGCACCTTGGCCTGGGCCAAAAGGTCAAGCGTGGACACCCCAATCGAACCGGTTGAGCCGAGGATGGAAACCTTGCGCCTTAGGGTCAAAACGGAAATCCCGTAAACGCCGCCAGTCGCGCCACCGCAACCACGATCGCGGCAAACATCAAGCCATCGACGCGATCCAGCAGTCCGCCATGCCCCGGAATAAGCGAGCCGCTATCCTTGACTCCAAATCGGCGCTTTAGCCCAGACTCCCAAAGATCGCCCGCCATGGTCGCCAATCCACCCAAAAGGCCGACAATGGCCGCAGCGGCGATCGAGATCTTCAAGTGCGACAGGACAGCCACCGCAATAGCCGCCAGCACAGAACCCATCAGACCCCCGATAAAGCCCGACCAGGTCTTGTTGGGGGAAAACCGAGGCCAAAGCCTTGGCCCCTTTAGGGTATTGCCAACCGCATAGGCGACAATATCGGCCGACCAGGTCACGGCAAACAAGGCCACCGTCCAGGTCAGGCCCTGGTCTGTGGTCCTTAGCCAGGTAATCGCCAAGGTCGGTAGGCCAATATAAAACACGCCATAGGCTGGGCTAAGCGGCTTTTTCTCCAGCCACCAACCCACCAGGCCCGCGACCAGACTACCGAGCAAAAGCGTCCAGATCGCATAATCGAAATATTTCCAATGGCCCAAAAACGCGCTGACAAGCACAACAATAGCCACCGTGGCGCCAATACGCGCGCTCGCCTGCTTGGCAATCATCAGGCCCCATTCATTGGCCAGCAGGGCAACGGCCACGGCAATCATCAATAAAAACAGCCAGCCGCCGGTCCAGATCGCCAAGACCACAGCGGGAATCAGCACAGCGGCTGAAATCACTCTCAATCCAAGATTGGCCCAGTCAAAGGCTTTAACTGGCGGCAAGGACGTCATCCAACTCGGCTCCCCCAAAACGGCGTTGCCGGGTTTTAAACTCAGCCAAGGCAGACTTTAATGGCTCTGCCCCATAATCTGGCCACAACACATCCTGAAACACCAGTTCAGCATAGGCGGCTTCCCAAAGAAGGAAGTTTGAGATGCGCTTTTCACCGCTGGTGCGAATAATCAGGTCCGGATTGGGTCCAAGCGCTGTGGACAAATAGCTGGCAAACCGCGCCTCGGTCAGATCGTCGGGCGCAAGCCGTCCGGCCACGACGTCTTCAGCAAAATGACGCGCGGCATCGGTAATATCGGCCCTGCCGCCATAATTGAACGCGACCTGCAACAAAAAGCGGTCATTGGCCTTCGTCAGGGATTCGGCGCGCGCAATGGTTGCCAAGACATCGGCGCCCAAACCGTCGCGGCGACCAAGCACGCGCACCCGAACGCCTTCTTGGTGCAGCCGGTCTAGGTCACTATCGACAAAGGCCTTGAGCAGGCCCATCAGGTCATTGACCTCTTGGGCTGGGCGGTTCCAGTTTTCGGTCGAAAACCCGAACACGGTTAGGCAGCCAATGCCAAGCTCGGCCGCCGCGGCAACCGTGGCCTTCAAGGCCTTAACACCCGCGCGGTGGCCAAGCGTACGCGGCAGACCCCGCGCCTTGGCCCAGCGCCCATTACCATCCATGATAATGGCCACGTGCAAGCCAGACCTGGTCTCATCCAGGCCCCGCTCAGCAATCGCGCGCTTATCGCCACCTTTCGGCATCAAATTACCTTAAATCGAGCCTTGAGGGCCAAGCATTCTAGACCTGCATGATTTCTTGTTCTTTGGTCCTCAAGGCCTCATCAACCCGCTTAATGGTCTGGTCGGTAAAGGTTTGAACCTCTTCACCCATCTTTTTTAGATCATCTTCGGTAATGACCGAGGCTTTTTCGGCTTTTTTCAGATCATCCATGGCATCGCGCCTAACATTGCGAATCGCAATGCGCTGTTGCTCGGCATATTTGCCGGCCAGTTTGGCCAAATCACGGCGGCGATCCTCGGTCAGGGGCGGAACAGGGATGCGCAGGCTGGTGCCATCAACAACCGGATTAAAGCCAAGGCCCGCGGCGCGAATAGCCTTTTCGACCGAGACCACCAGCGCCTTGTCCCAGACACTGACCGTGATCGAACGCGGTTCGGGCACGCTCACGGCGCCGACCTGACTAATCGGCACATTGGAGCCATAGGCCTGGACCATAACCTGATCCAAAAGGCCAGCCGAAGCGCGGCCGGTTCTTAGGCTTGCAAACTCTTCCTTGAGCGCCAAGAACGACTTGTCCATGCGATCGCGGTAATTAGCCAGAATCGGTTTTTCAGGAGGCGCCATAATACTGTCCAGTCTTGTTCTTTGGGTCGAACCTTGGGCGATCAGGCAATGACCGTATGCAGCCCTTGGCCTTTGAGCACGTTCAGGAATGCACCCTGCTCGCGGATGGAAAACACCACGATGGGAATAGCATTATCCCGCATCAGGGCAATGGCCGAGGCGTCCATGACCTTCAAATCCTGGGCCAAGACGTCAAGATAGCTGAGATTATCATAACGCACCGCGCCTGGGTCCTTTTTCGGATCGGCCGTATAGACCCCATCGACGCTGGTGCCCTTAAACAGGGCATCACAGCCCATTTCAGCAGCCCGAAGGGCAGCCGCCGTATCCGTGGTAAAGAACGGATTACCCGTGCCCGCGGCGAAAATCACCACCCGGCCCTTTTCCAGATGCCGCACCGCGCGGCGGCGAATATAGGGCTCGCACACGGTTTCCATTGGAATGGCGGACTGGACGCGGGTATCAATCCCCAGCTTTTCCAGGGCATTTTGCATGGCCAGGGCATTCATGACGGTTGCGAGCATGCCCATATAATCGGCGCTCGCCCGCTCCATCCCCTTGGCCGCCGTCGACAGCCCGCGGAATATATTGCCGCCGCCAATCACCAGACAAAGCTGCACACCTTGGCGGACAATCTCGGCAATATCGCGCGCTACGCCATCAACCGTGGCCATATCAATGCCATAGGCCGAATCCCCCATTAAAACCTCGCCCGAGACCTTGAGCAGGACCTTTTTAAAGCGCGTGTTTTCAGGGCTTAGGGTCATGGCACATGCCTCTTATAGGGTCGGATGATAGCGAATCGCCTGCAGACCATAAACCAAGGGCGTGGCTCGCGTCGAACGCGCCACGCCCCTAGATCAGTCTAGACCGAATACTTTAGGATTGGCCAGAAACCGCTGCGACTTCCGCCGCAAAATCCTCGGTCTTTTTCTCAATGCCTTCACCCAGGGCCAGACGGGCAAAGCCCTTAATGGTCACGGGTGAACCCAAGGTCTTGGCCGTCTCGGCAACCAGTTGCTCTACGGTTAGGTCTGGGTTCATGACAAAGGCCTGCTTGAGCAGGACCACTTCTTCAAAGAACTTGCGAATCCGGCCCTCGACCATCTTCTCAACTACACCGGCAGGCTTGCCCGATTCCAGGGCCTGTTCTGTGAAGATGGCCCGCTCGCGCTCGACCGCTTCTGGGTCCAGATCGTCGGTGGACAGGGACAAGGGCTGGGTTGCAGCGACATGCATAGCAATCTTACGGCCAAGCTCACGCAAGGTCGCCTCGTCGCCAGCACCTTCAACCGCGACCAGAACGCCAATACGGCCAAGATCTGGCGCAGTGGCATTATGGACATAAGAGGCAACCGCGCCTTGGCTGACTTCAAAACGGGCCGCGCGACGCAGAACCATGTTCTCGCCAATGGTGGCGATCAGATTGCCGAGCATGTCAGCAATGACCTCGCCCTCCGCGGTCTTGGCCGCATTCAGGGCCTCAACATCGGTGCCAATTTGCAAGGCCGTTGCCGCAACCGCCTTGGCCGCGCCCTGGAACAGGACATTGCGGGCCACGAAATCGGTTTCGGCATTCAGCTCGATCATGGCGCCGCTATTGCCGGACACGGCAACAGCCACCAGACCTTCGGCGGCAATCCGGTCGGCCTTTTTAGCCGCCTTGGACAGGCCCTTGGTGCGCAGCCAATCGATCGCCAATTCGACATCGCCATCGTTCTCAACGAGGGCCTTCTTGCAGTCCATCATGCCAGCGCCGGACTTTTCTCGCAGGTCCTTTACCAGCGCGGCTGTAATCTCCGCCATGGGCTATCCTCCAGTCACAAAACAAGACCGGCCGCAAAAACGGCCGGCACAGGGGGTTTCAAAAAATGACGGCGGCTTGCCAAGGCACAAGGCCCAGGCAAACCGCGCGCCGCATTTAGTCAGCAGCCACTTCGACAGCCGCCTCAATAACAGCTTCGGCCTCTGGCATTTCGGGGGTCAGTTCCCGCTGCAAGGTCGGCTCAACAGGCGCGATCGCGGCGCCCAAATCCACGCCCGATGCAGCTTGGCCAGCGGCCAGACCATCGAGCACCGAATCGGCGATCAGGTCGCAATAGAATTGCAGAGCCCGGGCGGCGTCATCATTGCCAGGAATGGGATAGGTAATGCCATCGGGATCGCAATTGGTATCCAAGATCGCGATCACAGGAATGTTCAGCTTGCGCGCCTCAAGGATGGCAATCGCCTCCTTATTGGTGTCGATCACGAACATGATGTCGGGAATACCACCCATGTCCTTAATACCGCCCAGCGACAATTCCAGCTTTTCGCGTTCGCGGGTCAGCTGCAGCAATTCCTTCTTGGTGCGGCCAGATTCAGCGCCGTCCAGAACGCCTTCCAGTTCGCGCAGACGGGCGATCGAGCCCGAAATGGTGCGCCAATTGGTCAGTGTGCCACCGAGCCAGCGGTGATTGACATAGTATTGAGCGCAACGCTTGGCTGCCGTAGACACGGGATCCGATGCCTGACGCTTGGTGCCGACAAACAGCACGCGGCCACCGCTCGCGGCAACTTCACGCACCTTGACCAGGGCCTGATGCAGCAGGGGAATGCTCTGCGACAGATCGATAATATGGATATTGCTCCGCGATCCGAAGATATAGCGGTCCATCTTCGGATTCCAGCGATGGGTCTGGTGACCGAAGTGGGCGCCAGCTTCCAAGAGCTGCCGCATGGTGAATTCTGGTAGCGCCATCAAATTTTTCCTTCTTCCGGTGCGCCTCCGCAGACAATGTCCCTGTCACTAGGAACCCGGAACGGAAGTAAACGGGGATTGACCCGAGCACCGCCGAACGTCTGCGTGTGTGATGGGTGTGTCCCTAGAGCCAAGCGGGTTTAATTGCAAGGCTTTTGGCCGGGATTCATGACCAAACTAGACGTCTTCGACAAAGGCCACGCCCGGCGCGGTCTTTAAGGCGCCGCGCAGGGCCGCATCGAGGGTAAATCGGCCCGGCAGGCGCAGTTCAACCTCTCGGCCCCCATCGAGCGCAGCAACCAGGCTGACCTCGCCGCCTCTTGGATTGGCCGCGCCCTCAAGCCTGCGTTTCAGAACCTCAATCTCGGCAGACCGCGGCGACAAGTGCAGGCGCAGATTGGCGACCACATTTTCCATGGCCTTATCGATCGGCTCGGCATCATCGCCAAAGAACCGCACCTCGCCATCCTTGCCCTTGGCCCGCACCTTGATCATGACTGAGCGGCCAGGCTCCAGCACTTCGCGGCAACGGCGCAGGGCTTCTGGTGGAAACAGGACCTCATATTCGCCAGTCGGATCGGACAGAGAAACAAAGGCAAACTTGTCCCCGCTTTGCGAGGCGCGCTCTTGCCGACGGCGCACCACACCGGCCATGCGAAAGGCCTCAACCCCCTGCTCGGCCCCGGCAATGGCATCGGCCAGAAGCGTGACCCGCCGACGGCGCAGCACCGTGATCATGTCCTCTAGCGGGTGACCGCTGAGGTAAAAGCCGACGGCGGACAATTCCTCATCCAATTGGTCAGGTCCGCTCCAGGGCTCAACCCGCGACAGGCGCGGCCGGGCCGCATCACTATCCGTGGCAAACAGGCTGGACTGGGATGAGGCCCGCTCCGCCGCCACACTCTGACCATAGGCCATCAAGACATCGGAATTGGCGACGATCTGGGCGCGATTGGGGTGTAGCCGATCAAACGCGCCGGCCCTCGCTAGGTTCTCGATCGCGCGTTTATTGACCTGGCGCGGATCAACCCGTTCCATGAAATCGAACAGGTCGCGGAAAGGCCCGCCCTCCTCGCGCACAGCGACCAGATTCTTCATGGCCGCCTCGCCGACATTTCGCACAGCGCCTAGGGCATAGAGCACCTCACCGTTTTCAACTTCAAAGTCAGAGCCCGAGCGATTGACATCAGGCGGGCAGACCTTGACGCCAAGGCGCTTGGCATCTTGATAAAACACAGCCAACTTATCGGTATTGGAAATATCTAGGCTCATAGAGGCGGCCAAGAATTCCACCGGCGCATTGGCCTTTAGCCAGCCGGTTTGATAGGCGATAATCGCATAGGCCGCCGCATGGCTCTTATTAAAGCCATAACCGGCAAATTTGGCCACCAGCTCGAATATGCTGTCGGCCTGAGCCTCGTTCACGCCACGCTCAACCGCGCCTGAGACAAAACGGGCCTTTTGCTGGTCCATCTCCTCTTTTTTCTTCTTGCCCATGGCCCGGCGCAATAGGTCAGCCTCGCCCAGCGAATAGCCCGCCAGGATCTGCGCGATCTGCATCACCTGTTCTTGATAGACAATGACGCCATAGGTTTCTTTGAGCACCGGCTCCAGGCTGGGATGCAGCATGTCGGCGGCCTTGCGGCCAAACTTACAATCGACATAGGTGTCGATATTGTCCATTGGGCCTGGCCGATAGAGCGAGATCAGGGCCGTGATCTCCTCAATCGCGCTAGGCCGCATCTTGCGCAGTGTGTCGCGCATGCCCTGGCTTTCCAGCTGGAACACGCCAATCGTCTGGCCAGAGGCCATTAATTCATAAGACGCGGCGTCATCGAGCGGCAGGGTGGTCAGGTCGATCCCAGCGCCGCGCTTGCGCATATGCTTGACCGCCCGGTCCAGCACGGTCAGGGTTTTTAGGCCCAGAAAGTCAAACTTAACTAGGCCCGCGCTCTCGACCCATTTCATGTTAAACTGGGTGGCAGGCAGGTCCGAGCGCGGGTCTTGATAGAGCGGGGTCAACTCAACCAGTGGCCGGTCGCCAATCACAATCCCGGCGGCATGGGTCGAGGCGTTTCGAAACAGGCCCTCAAGCTGCAGGGCGGTCTCTAAGAGCCGCGCGACGCTCTCATCATCCTTTTTGGCCTGTTTTAAGCGCGGCTCGATCTCGATCGCCTGGGCAAGGGTTGTGGGACTGGCCGGATTGTTCGGGATCATTTTGGCGAGGCGGTCGACTAGGCCCAGAGGCAATTGCATCACCCGGCCAACATCGCGCAATACGGCCCTGGCCTGCAGCGTGCCGAAGGTAATGATCTGGGCGACCCGCCCGACCCCATACTTGTCCTGCACATAGGCGATCACTTCTTCGCGGCGATCTTGGCAAAAATCGATATCGAAATCGGGCATGGAGACCCGTTCCGGGTTCAAGAACCGCTCGAACAATAGGCCAAATCGCAGAGGATCCAGATCGGTAATGGTCAGGGCATAGGCCACAAGCGAGCCTGCGCCCGAGCCCCGTCCTGGCCCCACCGGAATGCCATGCGCCTTGGCCCATTTAATAAAGTCCGACACGATCAAGAAATAGCCGGGAAACCCCATATTGGAGATGACGCTAATCTCGCGCTCAAGCCGGTCCCAATAGTCCTGTTCCGGCGCAGCCAAAGGATGGGCCGCCAGCCTTGCACGCAGACCCTCACGGGCCTGATGCGCCATTTCATCAGGCTCAGAGCGCCCGCCCACGGTGGGAAAACTCGGCAGGATGGGATCACGCTTTTGGGCGGTAAAGGCGCAGCGCCTAGCAATATCGATCGTATTATCGCAAGCCTCGGGCAGGTCGGCAAACAGGGCACGCATTTCGGCAGACGATTTGAGACAATGCTCGGGCGTGACCCGCCGCCGCTCCTCCTGACCCACAAATGCGCCATCGGCTATGCACATCAGGGCGTCATGGGCGCTATAAAGCCCACGCTTTTCAAAATAGACGTCATTGGTCGCTACCAGTGGCACATCCTGCGCATAGGCATAGGCAACCAGATGCGGCTCGGCGGCCGCCTCTGCGGCCGTATTGTGCCGTTGAAGTTCGATATAGAAACGGTCGCCAAAGGTGGTGTGCATGGCCCCGAGCGCGGCCTCAGCCTCAGCCAAGCGACCCGCCGCAAACAAGGGATCAATCGGGCCATCGGGACCACCCGACAACAGGATTAGGCCTTCACTATGGGCCACCACCTTGTCCCAGGCCACGCCCGGCTCGCTCTCGGCGGCACTATCCAGATAGGCCATGGAGGACAGGGCGCAGAGATTTAAATAGCCGCGCTCATTTTGCGCTAAAAGCACAAGGGTTGGTGTGCGGGCCCAGCGCTCGGGCGGGCCTTCGCCAAGGCCTAGGACGGGTAGCGCGCAGCCCATAATCGGCTGGACCCCGGCCTCCTTGGTGGCGACGGAATATTCAAGGGCCCCGAACATATTGATCCGGTCGGTCAGGGCCGCGGCAGGCATCTTGGCCGCCGCCACAAGCGCGCCTATGGCATCGGCCTTGATGGCCCCCTCAAGCAAGGAATAGGCGGAGCGGATTCGAAGATGAACAAAGGCCCCGGACCCAGCGGCCGAACCTGCTCCATCCACAACCGCCATAGACCTGCCTCCCAAGGGTTTGGGCGACTCACGTCACCGCATAGGCCACTATACCCACCATCCAGACAAAACCGGTCAGAGATACAAGCGCCAGAAGATCGTGAACCAAACGCGTCATAGGTCAAACTCCTAAATTTGTTCTTCCTATGTTCTATATTCTTGGTTTGTTCTCATTGCAAGAGGAGGGTGGGAAAAATTTTAAAACTTGGAAGTCTGCGCCAAGACCGCGCTGGACCCGCCCTAGCCCGGCACCAAGACCCCATCTTTCAGCATAAGGACTCGGTCCATATGTTTGGCCAGGTCCATATTATGGGTGGCGATCAGGGCGGCAACGCCCGTGTCCTTGACCAGGGCCATAAGGCCAGAAAATACCTGGGCGCTGGTGGTGGGATCAAGATTGCCGGTCGGCTCATCGGCCAACAGGATACGCGGGCGATTAGCCAGAGCCCGGGCTATGGCAACGCGCTGTTGCTCACCGCCGGAGAGTTGCGCCGGTTGGTGGTCAAGCCGCTCAGAAAGGCCAAGGCGGCTGAGCAGGACCTCGGCATGGGCCCGCGCGGCCTTTTGGCTCTGACCCGCTATCATTTGCGGCAGGGCGACATTGTCCAGGGCGCTGAACTCGGCCAGCAAATGGTGGAACTGATAGACAAAGCCAATCTGATTTAGCCGCATGGCCGTGCGTGCGGCCTCTTTCAGGCCCGTGCAATCGCGGCCGCCAATCACGACCTGACCGGCATTGGGCCGCTCTAAAAGACCTGCGGCGTGCAAGAGCGAGGACTTGCCAGAGCCAGACGGGCCAATCAGCCCGACCATCTGGCCCGGATAGAGGTCCAGATCGATACTGCGCAAGACCGCTAAAACCTTGTCGCCCGAGCGATAGGTTCGCTCGACACCCTTCAGAGACAGAACCGGCTCACTCATAGCGAAGCCCCTCTACCGGATCGAGCCGCGAGGCGCGCCAAGCCGGTGGCAGGGTTGCCAGTACCGACATCAGAAGCGCCCAGAAGGTAACGCTGGCCACTTCTGGCCAGTCAATACGGGCGGGAATGTGAGCCAGAAAATAGACATCGGCGCTGAACACGGCCGTGCCCGTCACCCATTCCACAAAACGCTGAATCTGGGCGATATAGGTACAGAACAAGACCCCGATAACGAGGCCCGCCACTGTGCCTGCCGCGCCAATCGAGGCCCCGGCCATAAAAAAGATGCGCATAATCGCGCCCTGCCCGGCCCCCATGGTGCGCAAGATGGCAATATCGCGGCCCTTATTCTTCACCAGCATGACCAGGCCCGAAATGATATTCATGGCGGCAATGGCGACGATCAGCATCAGGATCAAACGCATGACATTGCGCTCCACCTGCAAGGCATTGAAAAAGCTTTGATTACGATCGCGCCAGTCGGTCACGAGTGCATCTGGACCCGCCGCCGCGTTCAAGAGCGGCTTAACCGTGGCAAGACTGTCGGGATTGGCGAGCTTGACCTCGATGATATCTATCGCGCCCTCCCGACCAAAAAACAGCTGGGCCTGTTCTAGAGGCATATACAGGAAGGACTGGTCGTATTCGCTCATGCCAATACTGAATATGGCCCCAACCGTATAGACCTTGCGGCGCGGCGTCGCGCCAAAGGCGGTTGCGCCGCCGGTTGGTGAGATCAGGGTAATGGCATCGCCCGGCACGACCCCCATGCTGGCGGCTAAACGATCCCCGATCAAGATCTCGTCGCCGCCATACTCGCCCTGGCCAAACCCCGCAATGGAGCCACCCTTGATATTGCCAGTGATGATCTTGACCCGCCGCAGATCGGCGGGTGTCATGCCGCGCACAATCGCGCCGGCAATCTGGCCTTGGCCAATCACCATGGCCTGGGCCTCAATCATGGGGGCAGCCTCGACCACGCCCGGCACGGCGCGGATGCGGGCAATGACCTTATCACGGTCTGGCGCGGACAGGACCGCCCCGCCAACATAGGCATGACCGTTAAAGCCCAGAATTCGACCCAAGAGTTCGGTGCGAAAGCCGTTCATCACCGACATGACAATAATCAGTACCGCGACCGCCAAGGTGATCCCGATAAAGGATATGCTCGAAATCAGGGCCACGCCGCCATTTTGCCGCTTTGTACGCAGATAGCGCCCCGCCACCTGCCGCTCCCAGCGGGAAAACGGGCCAGCCGCTGCGCCGTTCACCCCGGGCGTTTTGCTCATGCACCCAGCGCCTTGAGCGCAGCCTCCAGCGGCAAGCTTTGACGCTCACCCGTGGCGCGGTTCTTCAGCTCAACCTCGCCAGACGCCAGCCCCTTGGGGCCAATAATCAACTGCCAAGGAATGCCAATCAGGTCCATGGTCGCAAACTTGGCCCCGACCCGCTCGGCCGTATCATCGAGCAGGGGCTCCTTGCCCGCCGCCGTCAAGTTAAGGTAAGCCCCGGCGCAGGCTGCATCGACGGCCTCATCGCCCGGACGAAGATTGATAATCGCCACGCCAAACGGGGCGACCGATTCTGGCCAGATAATGCCGTTCTCATCATGGCTGGCCTCGATAATCGCGCCCAGCAGACGCGACACGCCAACGCCATACGAGCCCATATGCACAGGCCGATCGACCCCATCCGGGCCGGTGACGACCGCCTTCATGGGCACAGAGTATTTTTCACCAAAATAGAAGATATGGCCAACCTCGATGCCCCGGGCCGATAGACGCTTATCCTCGGGCACCTCGGCCTCAAAGCGGGCGGCATCATGCATTTCATCTGTCGCGGCATAAAGCACGGTGCGTTGATCGACCAGGTGCTGCAGATCACTGTCCCAGTCTTGGTCCGTGCCAGGCGGGGCCATCTCGACCAGGTCGCGGTGGCAAAACACCTCGCTCTCGCCAGTTTCGGCCAGCACCACAAATTCATGGCTCAGATCGCCGCCGATCGGGCCGGTATCCGCGCGCATCGGCACAACCTTTAGGCCCAGTCGCGCATAGAGGTTTAGATAGGACACAAACATGCGGTTATAGCTGCGTCGGGCTGCCGCCTCGTCGAGATCGAACGAATAGGCATCCTTCATCATAAATTCGCGCCCGCGCATGACGCCAAAACGCGGCCTTTGCTCGTCCCGGAACTTCCACTGCATGTGGTAAAGGTTTTTGGGCAGGTCCTTATAGGACCGCACCGAGGCGCGGAAAATGCCGGTGATCATTTCCTCATTGGTCGG
>CANGCO010000034.1 GCA_947452365.1 Caulobacteraceae bacterium | reverse complement strand
ATCATAAATTCGCGCCCGCGCATGACGCCAAAACGCGGCCTTTGCTCGTCCCGGAACTTCCACTGCATGTGGTAAAGGTTTTTGGGCAGGTCCTTATAGGACCGCACCGAGGCGCGGAAAATGCCGGTGATCATTTCCTCATTGGTCGGCCCGTACAAAAGCTCGCGCTCATGGCGATCGACAATGCGCAGCATTTCAGGGCCATAGGCATCATAGCGACCAGACTCGCGCCACAAATCGGCCAGCTGTAGGGTTGGCATAAGAAGCTCAATCGCGCCCGCCCGGTCCATCTCCTCGCGCACAACCTGTTCGATTTTTTTCAGCACCCTGTGGCCCAGCGGCAGCCAGCTATAAATGCCCGCGGCTTCTTGCCGGATCATGCCGGCGCGCAGCATTAACCGGTGCGAGACAATCTGTGCCTCGGCGGGGGTTTCTTTCAGGACGGGTAGAAAATAGCGCGAAAGGCGCATGGCGTGATCCGTAGGCTGCAAAAGGTGCTTCACATAGCCCTGCCCGGCGTGACTTGGCAACGCATGGGGACGAAACACTGACCGATCTAGAGCCTGATCGGCGCGAATGGCAAAAAAAAGGCCGCACAGACTGTGCGACCTTTAAAGTGTGTCATCGGGAGAAACATCAGAATGGAAACAAGAAAGCCGTGCCTCCATCCGACGACCTAATCCCCAAGACTTCGGCATGAAGCATGCCATTTTCTCAGAAGCCGGATTTTTTAGTCAGTCGTATAAAAACCAGACAAAACTGCAGCCCGTTTGCCCCGAACGCCAAACAATCAGGCACAAGCCTATTGGAACGGCGTCGCGGGCAAGGGGATGAGCTTAAAGTGCAAGACCAGCATCAAGACCCCCCAGACAATGGCCGAAACCCAGCTGGTGGTGATGAATTTGCGTTTCAGATTCGGATTGACTGGCGCGCCGGGATCACCGCCATCGCCGAGATTGACGCCTGCATCATGATGGCTGACCACGCCGAGCGGCAGGATCGCAAACAAGACCACCCACCAGAGCACCAGATAAATGGCAATCGATGTGACCGGTCCCATCAGTGGGCTTCCTTCGGTGTTTCCATGAGCTCAACAAGAACGCCGCCCATATTCTTAGGGTGGATGAAGATCACTGGCGTGCCGTGCGCGCCAATGCGTGGCTCGCCCAATACGGTTGCGCCCTTGGCCTTCATATCGTCGCGCGCCGCATAGATATCTGGCACTTCGAAACAGACATGGTGCTGGCCGCCCTTGGGGTTTTTCTCCAAAAAGGCATGGATGGGCGACTTGTCGCCATAGGGCTCAATCAGCTCGATCTGGCTATTGGGCAGGTTGACGAAACACACCCAAACGCCCTGCTCAGGCATGGCCCATTTCTCGGTGACCGAGGTCGCGCCCATGAAATCGCGATACATGGCCACGGACTCGTCAATCGAGGGGGTGGCTATGCCAATATGGTTCAGTCTGCCGATCATGGTCCTATCCTTGCTAGATCATTGCCTGTTTGTGCGTGGTCTTAACCCTGAACGCGCACCCAATCGACTGTCAATTTGCCTCAGCGGTCGACAATGGAGCGCCCCCTCCACCGCTTCGCGGTCCCCCTCCCCCGGTGGGGGAGGCGTTCCAAAGCGATTATTAGACCCGCAAGACTGTGGTCTCGACAACAGGCCTGCGCTTCCAGATCCGGTGGGCCGCCTTTTTGACGGCCCGGTCGATGGCGCCCTCAATCAGGTCATCATCTTCGCGGTCATCGCCCTTGAGCCGGCGCAAAGCATCTTCTGCCGCTGTGGCCAGATCGTCCATGGCATCATCAAGGGTATAATTGGCATCGCCCGCCAGGCCCAAAACCCGCACCTGGGGCCCGGAAACAATCTCGCCGCGCCCATTCAGAGCAATAGCCACCGTCAATATGCCATTAAAGGCCGCATGCCGACGCTCACGCAGGGCATCGCCATTTTCGGGCGTGACCATGCCGCCATCGACATAGAGCCGGCCTGCCGGCACCTCATCAATGATTTCAGCGCGCCCGGGCGCGAGCCTGACCATATCGCCATTGCGCGGCGCCACGCCTTGCGGGACCTGCAGGTCTTTGGCAAAGGCAAGGTGCTCGAGCAGGTGGCGGCGCTCGCCATGGGTTGGCACTGCGATTTGCGGCCGCGCCCACTGATACATCTGTTTAAGCTCATCCCGGCACGGGTGGCCCGAGACGTGAATGCCCGGATGGTCGCGCTCGGTATAGAGCCGCACGCCACTGCCCGAGAGCTTGTTCTGCAGATTACGGATCGGGATCTCATTGCCCGGAATAACCCGCGACGAGAAGATGCAATGATCGCCAGAGCTTAGGCGCACATGCGGATGCGTGCCCTCGGCAATGCGCGACAAGGCCGCCCTCGCCTCGCCCTGACTGCCGGTACAAAGATAGAGTACATTATCGTGCGGCAGGAAATGCGCCTCGGCATCGGTCAGGAAGGGCGGAATATCCTTAAACATCCCTACCGACTTGGCCGCAGCCGACATGCGCTGCATAGAGCGGCCGACTAGGCACACCTGACGTCCGCAAGCCTGGGCGGCCTTAATCACCGTATGCATGCGCGCCACATTCGAGGCAAAACAGGCTACCGCCACACGGCCCTTAAGGCCCTTGATCAGGTTGAGCATAGCAATGCGCACCTCGGCCTCAGAGCCGGCATGCCCATCGACAAACACATTGGTGGAATCGCAGACCATGGCCAGAACGCCCTCGTCTCCGAGCGCACGCAAGGCGGCGTCATCGGTTGGCGCGCCCAAGATCGGATCTGGATCAATCTTCCAGTCGCCGGTGTGCAAGATCGTGCCCAGCGGTGTGCGGATCGCCAGGCCATTAGGCTCTGGGATCGAGTGGGTCAGGGTGATCAGGCTGACCTGGAACGGGCCCAGATCAATGGTTCCGCCCAGCGGCACCTCGGTAATGCTGGCATCGCTCAAACAGCCCGCATCGCGCATTTTTTCCCGCAGCAAAAAGGCTGTGAAAGGCGTCGCATAGATGGGGGCGCGCAGCCTTGGCCAAAGCCAGCCCATGGCCCCGATATGGTCTTCATGCGCATGGGTCAGGACAATGGCGATGATATCGTCGGCATGTTCCTCGATAAAAGTCGGGTCCGGCAGGATGATTTCCACACCCGGCGTGGTCTGGTCGCCAAACGTGACCCCGACATCGACTATGATCCATTTGCGCGCATCGGGCGGTCCATAGCCATAGCAGTTGAAGTTCATTCCAATCTCGTTCGAGCCACCTAATGGCAAGAAGACGAGTTCATTCTCAGATTTGTTTTTCATGTCGCAGATATATGGGTATTGCGACGATAAATTTCCAACATGCCGCGGATCGTAAGATCTCCATCAAAAACATCAATCGCATCGGTCGCGCCTTCAAACAGCGAGACAATGCCCCCGGTCGCCACCACCTTCATGGAATGGCCATAGTCTTGCTTAATCCGGCTGATCAGCCCTTCGATCAGGCCGATATAGCCCCAAAATACACCCGCCTGCATGGCTCCGACCGTATCCTTACCGATAATCCGGTCCGGACGCTGAATCGCCACCCGAGGCAGCTTGGCCGCGGCCGTGTGCAGGGCCTGCATGGATAGGTTTATACCCGGTGCAATGACCCCGCCCTCAAACGCGCCGTCGGCTCCTACCACATCAAAGGTGGTTGCGGTGCCAGAATCGATAATGATCAGTGGGCCGCCATAGCTCATAAAGCCGCCAATGGCATTGACCAGCCTGTCGGCCCCCGCCTCGGACGGCTTTTCGATCCGCACCTCAATGCCCAGCTCGGCATTATCGCCAATCACCAGAGGCTCGACCTTGAGATACCGGCGGCTAAGATTGCGCAGGTTAAAGATCGACTGGGGCACGACGCTGGAAATTATACAGGCTTCAAAATCATCCAGACTTAGACCTTGAAGCTGAACCAGTTGCATCAGCCAGACCGCATATTCATCGGCCGTGCGCGATGACTCGGTCGAGGCGCGCCACTGGGCAATCCAGTCACGACCATCATGGATCGCAAACAGGGTATTGGTATTGCCTTGCTCAATGGCCAGCAGCATCAGGCGTCTCCAAAAAACACGTCACCGGCTGAGATACAGCGAACCGTGCCATCCGCCAAACGAAGCCGCAGGGCACCGTCAGCATCAAGGCCCTCGGCCACGCCCTCGACCGTCTCATGACCAAGGCGCGCGGTACAGGCAAGCCCCAAGCCATAGGCACGCGCCGTCCAGGCCTTGGCAATCGGCTCAAAGCCGCCCTGCTGCCAGGTCTTGAGCCAATGATCAAAGGTTTGGCTCAAATCCTCCATGGCTTGGGCTTGGCTCGGCACGGTCGCGCCTAGAAAATCGCCAAGCGCCGCGGCTGGGCGCTCAGGGTTCTGGGGCGGGGTTTGCAGATTAATGCCTATGCCAACAGCCAGCCAAAGCTGGCCATCGGGCCGCGCGCCCGACTCTACCAATATGCCACTGACCTTGCGGCCCTGCACCAAGGCATCGTTTGGCCATTTTAACCGGGTGATTGGCTCTGGCAGATAGCGGTCAATAAGATCAGCCACGGCCAGCGCGGCAACAAACGAGATCTGGGCCGCCTGGGCGGGCGGCAGGGCGGTCGTCATCAGCAAGGTGGCCGCCAGATTGCCACCCTTGTCTTCCCAGACCCTGCCCCTTCGGCCGCGGCCAGCGGTCTGACGCAGGGCCGTGATCCAAAGGGGGCCTGTCTCGCCTGCCTCGGCACGGCTGCGCACCTCGGCATTGGTAGACCCCGTCTCAATCAAGGTCAGGACCGGGACAGGACCCTCATGCGCGATCAAGGCGGATCTATTTCAAGCCAAAGGAAACGGCCGCTGTACGCGCCATTGGCTCCAGCCACGCCATGGCGGGCAGGACCAGAGGAAAACAGAACAGGGCTGCCGCAAAGGCCACGCCCTTGGCTTCAACGGGCGGGGTATCGGTCTGGCCGGGGGCCGGATCAAACCACATGGTCTTGATCAGGCGCAGATAATAGAAGGCCGCGACCACACTGCCGAGCAAGACCACGGCGGCTAAGATCCATTGGCCAGATGCAATGGCCGCCTTGAACACAAACAATTTGGCCCAAAACCCGCTAAACGGCGGCAGGCCCATGACCGAGAAGGATAGTGCGGTCAGGACCAGGGCAAGACCGGGCCTTAACCGCGCCAACCCCGCAAAATCGCTCAAAGATTCCATCGACTTGCCGTCGCGCGACAGGGCTCCAAGGCAGGCGAAAAAGCCGGTCACATCAATCATATAAAGAACCATAAAGACCAAAACGGCCTGCATGCCCTCTGCCGTACCGGCCGAAAGGCCGATCAGGGCATAGCCAATATTGGCGATCGAGGAATAGCCCAGCAGGCGCTTAATATTGCTCTGGGCTAGGCCGCCAAACGCACCAATCGCCACCGACAAGAAGGCGGTAATGACGATAATCTGACGCCATTGATCAATCGCCGAACCAAAGGCTTCGGACAGCACCCGGGCAAACAGCACCATGGCCGCCAGCTTGGGCGCCGCGGCAAAAAAGGCGACAATCGGGGTGGGTGCGCCCTCATACACATCGGGGGTCCACATATGGAAGGGCGCTGCCGAGACCTTGAAGGCCAGACCGCACATCAAGAAGACCAGACCAAACAAGACGCCTGTGCCCGTCGTACCGTGCTGGATCGACTGGGCGATCACATCGAAATGGGTCGATCCGGCAAAGCCATAGATCAAGGATGCGCCATAGAGCAAAAGGCCAGACGACAGGGCACCCAGCACAAAATATTTCAGGCCCGCTTCAGACGCCTTGGCATCATCGCGTCGAAACGCGGCCAGCACATAGAGGGCCAAGGATTGCAGCTCAATACCGATATAGAGCGAGATCAGATCGCCCGCAGAAACCATCATGCCCATGCCGATTGCGGCCAGCAAGATTAGGATCGGGAACTCAAAGCGCTTATTATCGACCCGGCCAAGCCAACGATCGCCGAGCAATATGGCCACAGGGCTGATCAGATAGACCGCCACCTTGGCAAACCGCGTTGCGCTATTGGCAATAAAGCCGCCTGAAAACGCTGCGCCATCGGGGCCGATCGCGGCAAAGGCCGCCGCCGTGAACAGGGCCAGGCTGGCCCCAATCGAGACCTCGCTCATGCCCTTTTCGCCGCGGAACGCACCGTAAACCAGCAGGAATAAGGTTGCGCCCGCGAGAAAGACTTCGGGGCGGGCTAGAACTAATGCGTCTTGGAAGTTCATGGTCATAACTCCCCTCACCCGCCAATCGCGGCTTTATAGACACCGACCAATTGATCGACAGACGCGGCAGTGAGGTTGAAAACAAGGCCCGGCCGGACGCCGAGGATCAGGGTCGAGGCGATCAGGGGCGCGAAAATCGCCACTTCGCGCAAGGTTAGGTCCTGTATGCCCGCAAGCTTGGGATTGACCAGCTCGCCGAATATGACCCGCCGATAAAGGCTAAGCGCATAGACGGCCGACAAGATCACACCGGTTGCGGCGACAAGGGCTGTCCAGGTGGAGACGCCATAAACGCCGGTCATGGTCATGATCTCGCCGACAAAGCCCGATGTGCCCGGCAGGCCAACATTGCCCATGGTGAACAACATAAAAATCGCTGCATACCAGGGCATGCGATTGGCTAGGCCGCCGTAAAACGCAATTTCGCGCGTGTGCATGCGGTCATAGACCACGCCGACACAGAGAAACAGCGCCCCGGCAATGACGCCGTGGCTGAGCATCTGGAAGATGGCGCCCTGCACCCCAACCGCATTGCCCGAAAAAATACCCATGGTGACAAAGCCCATATGCGCCACGGACGAATAGGCGATCAGCTTTTTAATATCGGTCTGACGAAAGGCGACCAAGGACGTGTAAACAACCGCAATCACCGACATGGCAAAGACTAGCGGCGTGAAATACTGCGAGGCCTGCGGGAACATGGGCAGGAGGAAGCGCAAAAAGCCATAGCCGCCCATCTTCAGCAATATACCCGCCAGAATAACCGAGCCTGCCGTCGGCGCTTCCACGTGGGCATCCGGCAACCAGGTATGTACTGGCCACATCGGCATCTTGACCGCGAACGACGCGAAGAAGGCCAGCCACAGCGCGATCTGAACCTTAGGATCAAATTTGAATACCATCAGGTCCGGAATGGACGTGGTCTTGGCAATCGAGGCCATGGCCAGGATGGCGGCCAGCATCAGCACCGAGCCCAAAAGCGTATAGAGGAAGAACTTATAGGCCGCATAAACCCGGTTCTTGCCGCCCCAGATGCCAATGATCAGGAACATCGGCACCAGGCCGCCCTCAAAGAACAGATAGAACAGCACCAGATCCAGCGCGCAAAAGACGCCGATCACTAGGGTTTCTAAGAGCAGGAAGGCGATCAGATATTCCATCACCCGATCAGTAATGGACTCCCAGCTCGCCAGAATACAGATCGGCAAAAGAAAGGCGGTTAAGAGCACGAACAGGACGGAAATGCCGTCCACGCCCATCCGATAGGTCGCGCCGGAGAACCAGTTGACGGTCTCGACAAACTGAAATCCAGCCTCTTGGGCATTGAATTGCGCCACAAGCAGGACGGACAGGGCCAAGGTGGCCAAGGTTGTAACCAAGGCGATGATCTTGGCGCTGTGCGCTACGCCCGCCGCATCCTTGCCCGCCGAAAAGGCGCGCAGGGCCAGCAAGGCCGCAACCCCGAGCATGGGGGAAAAGGTGATAAGGCTGAGGATGCCGGTCATGATCTTAATTCCCCTCAGCGCGCCCAGGCCCAGAGCGCATAGGACAAGAGCCCCGCAACCCCAAGCAACATGACAAAGGCATAATGATAGACATAGCCGCTCTGGCCCTTGCTCAGGCGCTGACCAATATTGGCCGAGACCGCCGCCACCCCGTCGGGGCCAAGGCCATCAATGATCTTTTGGTCGCCCACCTTCCAGAACACGTCGCCAAGCCAGCGGGCTGCGCGCACAAAGGTGGCTTCATACAACTCATCAAAGAACCATTTATTATAGAAGAAGGTGTGCAGCGGCCCGCGCCGTGCCGCGACCCGCGCGCCCATGCCCTCATTGAGCACATAGACAAAAAACGCGATCGCCAGACCCAGCATCGATACGACCAGCGGTGCCATCACCACCCATTGCGGCGAATGATGCGCGTGTTCCAGCACATGATTGGTCGGCGCATTAAAGATCGCGCCGCGCCAAAACGCATTGCGCTCTTCACCGACAAAGTTCTCGACAAAGGCATAGCCCGCCCCGATTGCGCCAATGGCGAGCAAGATCAGCGGCAAAAGCATGGCAAACGGGCTCTCATGCGGCTTGTGATCCTGAGCATGGTCATCGTGTTCGCCGTGGCTATGGGCATGGGCGTCGTGAGCATGGCCATGATCCTCATGCCCATGACCCCATTTGGCCGTGCCGTGAAAGGTCATAAAGGCCAGACGCCACGAATAAAACGCCGTCAGGGCTGCGGCTAGCAGCCCGACAATAAAGGCAAAATAGGCAATCGGATTATGCTGGCCGGCCGCATAGGCGGACTCAATGATCGCATCCTTGGAATAGAAGCCGGCAAAGCCGATCTCGACACCCGGAATACCAAAGCCGGTAATGGCAAGCGTGCCGATCACCATGACCGCATAGGTCACAGGCAGGTATTTCCACAAGCCCCCCATTTTACGCATGTCCTGCTCATGGTGCATGCCGTGAATGACCGAGCCAGCGCCGAGGAACAAGAGCGCCTTAAAGAAGGCGTGCGTAAAGAGGTGGAACATGGCGGCCTGATAGGCCCCTACCCCCGCTGCAAAGAACATATAGCCCAGCTGCGAACAGGTCGAATAGGCAATCACCCGCTTAATATCATTCTGGGCCAGACCAACCGTGGCCGCAAACAGGGCTGTAACCGCGCCAATCAGGGTGACAATCTGTTTGGTCACTGGCGCATATTCAAACATGGGCGATAAGAGGCAGACCATATAGACGCCAGCCGTGACCATGGTCGCGGCATGGATCAGGGCCGAAACCGGGGTCGGGCCCTCCATCGCGTCGGGCAGCCAGGTATGCAGGAAGAACTGGGCCGACTTGCCCATGGCCCCGATGAACAAAAGCCCGCAAGCCAGATCAATCGCGCTCCAGCTCTGGCCAATAAAGCTCCAGTGGGTGCCCGCCTTGGCCGCAATCATAGGGAAGAGCTCGGCAAACTGGATGGTGCCGAACATCCAAAACACGGTCATAATGCCGAGTGCAAAACCGAAATCCCCAACCCGATTGACGACAAAGGCCTTGATCGCCGCGGCACTGGCGCTTGGCTTTTTGAACCAGAAGCCGATCAGGAGGTATGAGGCCAGGCCCACGCCCTCCCAGCCGAAAAACAGCTGCATAAAGTCCGCCGCCGTCACCAGCATCAACATGGCAAAGGTGAACAAGGACAGATAGGCAAAAAAGCGCGGCCGGTCGGGGTCCTCAGCCATATAGCCCCAGCTATAGACATGCACCAAGGCCGAGACCGAGGTCACCACCACCAGCATCACGGCTGACATGGTATCGATCCGGATCGACCAGTGCGAGACGAACCTGCCAACCTCAATAAACGGCGCAAGCGTCAGGGTGAAATGGCCGGGCCAGTCACCCCAGATCACCTGATAAAAGGTTGTCCAGGACAGGGCGCAGGCGGCTAGGAGCAGGCCCGTCGTGACGCTTTGCGAGGCCAGATTGCCAATACGGCGGCCAAACAGGCCAGCGATCAGGGCGCCCAAAAGTGGGGCAAAGACGAGGGCGATTACGATGGCGTTCACGATCTCAACCCTTCATCACGCTGGCATCATCCACGGCAATATCGCCGCGATTACGGAAGAAGGTGACCAGAATAGCGAGGCCCACCGCCGCCTCGGCCGCAGCCACGGTCAGGACAAACATGGCAAAGATCTGACCGACCACATCGTGCAGATAGGCGGAAAAGGCGACTAGGTTGATATTCACCGCCAAAAGGATCAGCTCGATCGACATCAGGATCACGATGATATTCTTGCGGTTCACGAAAATGCCCAGCACGCCTATGGTAAACAGTATGGCGGCAACCGATAAATAATGGATCAGGCCAATGGTCATTCGCTTAAGCCCTCGCCGCTCTTGATTTGGACAATTTCCATGCCGGACTCAGGCGTGCGCGCCACCTGATTGCCAATATTTTGCCGCCGTACACCAGGACGGTGGCGCAGGGTCAAGACAATGGCGCCAATCATGGCCACCAAGAGCACAAGGCCCGCAGCCTGGAAGAAATAGACATAGTCGGTATAGAGCACACGTCCGATCGCCTCGGCATTGGGCAGGGCCGCATCGGGGTTGGCTGGTGCCGCATTCAAGCTGGCCGCGCCGCGATTTGCGACCGTGGTCGCCACCAAGATCATCTCAATGGCCAGCACCCCGCCGACCACCATGCCAATCGGCAAATAGCGCGAAAACCCTTCGCGCAACTGGCTGAAATCGACGTCGAGCATCATGACCACGAACAAGAACAGCACCGCCACCGCGCCGACATAGACCACCACCAAAAGCATGGCCAAGAACTCGGCCCCGAGCATGACAAATAGGCCCGCCGCCGTAAAAAAGGCTAGGATCAGGAACAGCACGGAGTGCACGGGATTCCGCGCCGTGATGACAAGTAATCCGGACGCAACCGTAATGGCTGCGAGCAGATAAAAGGCGATCGCCTGCAAGTCCATGCTGGGTCTTAGGCCCCTCTTTTTCCCGGTCTTGCCCCTTGCAAGTGACGGGATGCGTCAAACTTTGCGGCCTAAGCGAGCCGCGATGAATCGCCTTCGCTTCTTAGCGGTAAGGCGCGTCCAGTTCCATATTCTTTGCGATCAACCGCTCCCAGCGATCGCCATTATCGAGCAGCCGGGCCTTGTCATAATAAAGCTCTTCGCGCGTCTCGACGGCAAATTCGGTATTGGGGCCCTCGACAATCGCATCGACCGGACAGGCTTCTTGGCAAAGGCCGCAATAGATGCACTTGACCATGTCAATGTCATAACGGGTCGTGCGGCGCGAGCCATCAGCGCGCGGTTCGGCCTCAATCGTGATGGCCTGGGCTGGGCAAATCGCTTCGCACAACTTGCAAGCAATGCAACGTTCTTCGCCATTGGGATAGCGGCGCAGGGCATGCTCACCGCGAAAGCGCGGCGATTGCGGCCCGCGTTCAAACGGATAAAGCACAGTGGCCTTGGGACGGACCATGTATTTCATCGCCAGACCAAAGGCCCCGACAAAATCCATCAGGGCTGCGCCTTTAATGGCCTGGGTGACACGCGCGGAAAAGGACATGAGCTTTTGTCTCCCTTAGGCCTGAGGGCCAAAAACGCGCCAGGCGGCAATCAGCACAACCGCCACCAAGGAGGTTGGCAAAAACACCTTCCAGCCTAGGCGCATTAACTGGTCATAGCGGTAGCGGGGTACGATGGCCTTGGCCATGGCGATCATGAAGAACCAGAACACGATCTTGATCGCGAACCACATAAACCCAAAAAAACTGACCGCTGTCGGAGCCCAAGAGGCCAAGAATGGCGTTGGGAACGGCGCCTGCCAGCCACCAAAAAACAAAACCGAAATCAGGGCGCACATAAAGACGATATTGGAATATTCGCCAATCATGAATAGCAGATAAGGCGTCGAGGAATACTCAACCTGATAACCCGCCACCAGTTCAGACTCAGCCTCGGGCAGGTCAAAGGGGGGACGGTTGGTCTCGGCCAGGGCAGAAATGAAAAACACCACCATCATCGGGAACATGACAATAATGGTTGGCAGGGCAAACGCGTGCCAGTGCCAAAACCCGCCAGCCTGGTTCTCGACAATGGTCTGAAGATTCATCGATCCGGTCAGCAAGATCACCGTAATGATCACAAAGCCAATCGAGACCTCATAAGACACCATCTGGGCCGCCGAGCGCAGGCTACCAAGGAAGGGGTATTTCGAGTTCGAGGCCCAGCCGCCCATAATAATCCCGTAAACGCCAAGCGAAGAGATGGCGAAAATATACAAGATGCCGACATTAAGGTTCGAGACGACCCAACCCGGCGCAAATGGAACAACGGCCCAGGCGCCAAAAGCCAAGACAAAGCTGAGGATCGGCGCCAGAATAAACACCGTCTTGTCGGCACCGGCCGGAATGACGATCTCTTTCAGCACAAATTTCAAAAAGTCGGCAAACGACTGAAGCAGGCCAAACGGGCCAACCACATTGGGGCCCTTGCGCATCTGCACGCCGGCCCAGATCTTGCGATCGGCCAAGAGCAAAAAGGCCAAGGACAGCAAGATGCCAATCGTGACCAGCAAGATCTGACCAACTGTAATCAGCGACCAACCGAGCGGCGTTGCCCAAAAATCTAAAGCGGTAGAGGTCATGATCGTACTCCGCCGCGTGGGTCTTGACGCGCGCAGCCTTGGCCGTGGCAGAGCACTCGGCCATGGTCACACTGGCCCGGGCAATCGGGTTGGTGAGGTAAAAATCAGTGGCGGGGCCCGCAAAAGCCGCCGCATCCAGATCGCCAACCTGTCCAAGCGCGGAAAGGTCCATAGGCTGGCCGGCCGCAACATAGTCAATCTGGCCAAAGCTCGGGTGATCGGCAAACAGCTTGGCCCGAAGCTGGTTCAAGCTGTCATAGGGCAAGGTTGCGCCTAGGCGCTCGGACAAGGCGCGCAGGATCGACCAGTCTTCCTTGGCCTGGCCCTTGGGGAATACGGCCCGGTTCGCCATCTGCACCCGACCCTCAGTATTCACATAAATCCCGGACTTTTCGGCATAGGCCGCCCCCGGCAAGATCACATCGGCGCGGTGGGCCCCAGCATCGCCGTGTGTGCCCATATAGACGACAAAGGCGTCCGTGGCCGATAGATCAAGCTCGTCTGCGCCCATCAGGACCAGAACGTCCAGAGCACCCTTTTGCACCATTTGGCTAGCGGTCAAACCGCCCTGCCCCGGCACAAATCCCATATCCAGCCCGCCAACCCGGCTAGCCGCCGTATGCAGCACATTAAAGCCGTTCCAGCCGTCCTTGACCGCGCCCATGGCCTTGGCCGCTTGGGCAACCAGGGCTAGCACGGCCGCGCCATCGGGGCGGGCAACGGTCTCAGCCCCGACAATCAGCATGGGCTTGGACGCGCCCTTGGGCGGCTTGGCGGCGAAACGGGTCAAGGTGTCTGGACCCGCGCCCAGATATTCATAGGCATAGGTCAGGTCGGCCTGCTCGCCAATCACACTGACCTTGCACTGGCCCTGCATCACAGCCCGGCGAATGCGGGCATTGAGCACGGGGGCGGCATGGCGCGGATTGACCCCGATCAGGACGATGTGGTCTGCATCATCAATCCCAGCGAGGGTCGTGTTAAACAGATAGCTGGCCCGGCCCGCCTTGGGGTCCAACTTGGCCCCGTCCTGACGGCAGTCCAGGCTCGTGACGCCCAAACCGCCAAACAGGTCTAGCACCGCCTTCATGGATTCGGCGTCTTGCAGATCGCCTGCAATCACGCCCATGCGGTCAGGCTTGGACGCCTTGATCTTGGCCACGACCGCATCAAAGGCTTCCGTCCAGGTCGCAGGCTGAAGCTTGCCATCGACCCGCACATAGGGCTGGTCCAGCCGCTGGCGCATCAGGCCGTCGCAGGCATAGCGGGTCTTGTCCGAGATCCATTCTTCATTGATCTCTTCATTGATCCGCGGCAGCACGCGCAAGACCTCAGTGCCGCGCGCATCAATACGGATCGCACTGCCAAGCGCATCCATCACATCGATGGATTCGGTCTTTTTCAGCTCCCAGGGCCGCGCGTTAAAGGCATAGGGCTTGGAGGTCAGGGCCCCGACAGGACAAAGATCGATCACATTGCCGGACAGTTCGCTATTCACAGCCCCTTCCAGATAGGTGGTGATCTCAGCATCCTCACCGCGCCCCGTCATGCCGATATCGGGTACGCCCGCGACCTCAGTGACAAAGCGCACGCAGCGGGTGCACTGGATACAGCGGGTCATGACCGTCTTGATCAGGGGACCCATGAATTTTTCTTCGACGGCCCGCTTATTGTCGTCAAAGCGGGTCTCGTCGCGGCCATAGCCCATGGCCTGGTCTTGCAAATCGCACTCGCCGCCCTGGTCGCAGATCGGGCAATCGAGCGGGTGATTGATCAGCAAAAACTCCATCACGCCTTCGCGGGCCTTTTTGACCATGGGCGTATTGGTAAAGATTTCCTGGTTCTCAGCCGCTGGCAGGGCGCAAGAGGCCTGGGGCTTGGGCGGTCCAGGCTTCACCTCGACCAGACACATGCGGCAATTGCCCGCAATCGACAGGCGTTCATGATAGCAAAAACGCGGGATCTCTTCCCCCGCCAGTTCTGCGACCTGCAGGACCGTCATGCCGGGTTCAAACTCAACCTCGACGCCATTGACCTTAGCTTTAGCCATTACTCGCGAACGCCTCCATAGGGGCTGCCGACCAGTTCAAGTCGACGTTCTATCCGTTCCAGCCGCTCATCCATGCGATCTAGCCGCCGATGAATAATGCTCTGGCTCTCTTCAACATTGGTCAGGCGGACGCGCATTTCATGGATGTCTTCACCCATACGCTGCAATTGCGCATCGAAGCGGCGCATGTATTGCAGTAGAATGCTGTCCGGTTCATCAGCCATTTGCCCTACTCCGCTGCCGCCAGACGCGCGCCCTGAACATGCGGGCGGCCAGAGCGATAACGGGTAATGCGGTCTTCAACCTCGGGGCGGAAGTGGCGGAACAGGCCCTGAATTGGCCAGGCCGCCGCATCGCCGAGCGCGCAGATGGTGTGGCCTTCAACCTGGCTGGCAACATCGAGCAGAAGGTCGATTTCCTTCATGTCCGCCTCACCCGTGGCCATACGCTCCATCACCCGCCACATCCAGCCTGTGCCTTCACGACAAGGCGTGCACTGGCCGCAGCTTTCGTGCTTGTAGAAATAGGATAGCCGCGCAATCGCCTTGATCAGGTCGGTGGACTTGTCCATCACGATCACAGCCGCCGTGCCCAGACCCGATTTCAGATCGCGCAGGCTATCAAAATCCATCAGGGCGGTTTCGCACTGCTCAGCCGGGATCATGGCCACGGACGAGCCGCCGGGAATAATGGCTTTGAGATTGCCCCAGCCGCCGCGCACACCGCCGCAATGGTCTTCCAAGAGCTGACGCAGAGGGATCGACATGGATTCTTCGATATTGCACGGCCGCTCAACATGGCCAGACACGCACATCAGCTTGGTGCCGGTATTGTTTGGGCGGCCAAAGCCTGCAAACCAGTCCGCGCCGCGCCGCAGGATCGTGCCGACCACGGCAATCGATTCCACATTATTCACGGTCGTGGGACAACCATAAAGCCCTGCGCCCGCCGGGAAAGGCGGCTTTAGGCGCGGCTGGCCCTTCTTGCCTTCCAGGCTTTCCAACAGGGCAGTTTCTTCGCCGCATATATAGGCGCCGCCGCCATGATGGATATAGAGATCAAAATCCCAGCCATGGATATTGTTCTTGCCGATCAGCTTGGCCTCATAGGCCTGCTTGACCGCTTCTTCGAGCACTTCACGCTCGCGCACATATTCGCCGCGAATATAGATATAACAGGCATGGGCCTGCATGGCGAAGCTGGCAATCAGGCAGCCTTCGATCAAAAGGTGCGGATCATGACGCATGATCTCGCGGTCCTTACAGGTGCCAGGCTCAGACTCATCGGCATTAACGACCAGATAATGCGGGCGATCCTTGACCTCTTTGGGCATGAAGGACCATTTCAGGCCTGTGCCAAAGCCCGCGCCGCCACGGCCGCGTAGGCCCGAATTCTTGATCTGGTTAATCACCCAGTCCCGTCCAAGCGCCAGCATGTCGGGTGTGGCATTCCACGCGCCGCGCTGCTTGGCCCCTGCCAGTCCCCAATCTTGGAAACCATAGAGGTTGGTGAAGATGCGATCCTTGTCTTCTAGGACGCCGACCATAACCTTAGCTCCCCACAATCGAACCGGCCCAAAAGCCCGGTCCGCAGGCGCGACTTAAACCCTGCGCCGTCTTAATCCAACCGGGAACTTGCATTCCCGAAACGTATTCCTGGCCCCTAGGGTCAGGCCTTCGATGTCGCCTTGGCCCAGCCGGCAATAAACCAGATCTGAGCGCCAAATCCTGCGACCAGCGCCGCGGCAAAAATCACCAGGCTGACCTTGCCAAGACCCATAACAAACCCGGCAAACGCCCCTATCGCCACAGCCACACAGACCAGTTCAATCACAACCATGCGGACAAACAGGCCATGCAGGATCTTGGGATCGACTGGGTTTGGGGCCATGTCAGTCATTAGGCCGTTTCAGCCTGAGGTAGGTTTGGCAGTGTGATTGCCTTGGCCTTGGAACCGTCATAGAGCGCCGGATCGGTCAGGCTGGTGACCCTACCTGCAGGCTCTGACGAATGACGCCCGGCATAGGACCCGGCCTTTGGGGCCTTACCGGCGCGAAAATCATCAATAATCTGGCCAAGGCTTTCGGGCGTCAGGTCTTCATAGAAATAGTCATTGATCTGGGCCATGGGCGCATTGGCACAAGCGCCTAGGCACTCCACCTCTTGCCAGGTCAGGGCCCCATCGCTGGAGACCTTATCCTTGGCCCCGATCTTGTCCTTGCAGACCCTCATCAGGTCATTTGCGCCGCGTAACATGCAGGGCGTGGTGCCGCAAACCTGGATCAGGGCGACCTTACCCACAGGCTCAAGCTGGATCATGGTATAGAAGGTCGCGACCTCCAGCACCCGGATCACCGGCATGTCCAGCATTTCGGCCACGGCGCGAATGGCAGGCTCGGATACCCAGCCTTCTTGTTTCTGCACCAGCCAAAGAATCGGCAACACAGCCGATTGCTTGCGCTCCGCCGGATACTTGGTCAGCCACCAGTTTGCCGTCTTCAAAGTGTCCTTGGAGAAGGTGAAATCGGCCGGTTGTTCCTTGGCAAGACGACGTACAGACATGCCCTAGGCCCTTACGAAATCGGCGCGAGCGATCTTGCCGCCCGTGATGGTATAGATAGCAATGACGTCAAACGGCTCAGCGTCCGGCGTACGGCGCACGCGTTCATGGTCGATCACTGTGCTGCCAAGCACCATACGATTGACCAGCTCGACCTTGTTTTGTGGAAAATCGCCAAACACCTTGGCATAGCGCTCTTTATAGGCCACCCGCCCAGTCAAGGAGACGGCGCCATTCAGGTCAGCAATCACCACATCCTCGGCGAAATAGGCCACATGCGCATCGAGATCTTGAAGATTATAGGCGTCAAGCTGGCCTTGAGCGATCTCTAGAGGGGTCAACGGTCAACTTCTCCGAACACAATATCCAGTGAACCCAATATGGCGCTGACATCCGCCAGCATGTGGCCACGGTTCATCCAGTCCATGGATTGCAAATGGTGAAAGCCCGGCGCGCGGATCTTGCAGCGATAAGGCTTGTTCGAGCCATCGGCGACCAGATAGACGCCGAACTCACCCTTGGGCGCTTCGACACAGGTATAGACCTCACCCGCAGGCACGTGGAAGCCTTCGGTATAGAGCTTGAAGTGATGGATAAGGGCCTCCATCGAGCGCTTCATCTCGGCGCGGCGTGGCGGGACGACCTTGTTATTCTCGGTCATGACCGGACCAGGCGTGGTGGCCAGCTTGGCGCAGCACTGGCGCATAATCCGTACCGACTGGCGCATTTCTTCCATGCGGCACAGATAGCGATCATAGCAGTCGCCATTCTTGCCAAGCGGAATGTCAAATTCCAGCTCGTCATAGCATTCATAGGGCTGATTGCGGCGCAGGTCCCAAGCAATGCCCGAACCCCGCACCATGACCCCGGAAAAGCCCCAAGCCAGAGCTTCATCACGGGTCACCACGCCAATATCGACATTGCGCTGCTTAAAGATCCGGTTGCCCGTGATCAGATCGTCCATATCCTTCATATAATTGGGAAAATCGATGCACCAGGCATCGATATCGCCAATCAAGGCCTCGGTCAGGTCCTGATGTACGCCGCCGGGACGGAAATAATTGGCGTGGAGGCGCGCACCGCAAGCGCGCTCATAAAACACCATCAGCTTTTCGCGCTGCTCAAAACCCCAGAGTGGCGGCGTCAGGGCGCCAACATCCATGGCCTGGGTGGTGACGTTCAAGAGGTGCGACAGAATACGGCCAATTTCGCAAAACAGAACCCGGATCAATTGCGCGCGCTTTGGCACTTCCAGACCGAGCATCTTCTCGATCGCCATGACAAAGGCGTGCTCCTGATTCATCGGCGCGACATAGTCAAGCCGATCGAAATAGGGCGTGTTTTGCAGATAGGTACGCGCCTCCATCAGCTTTTCGGTACCGCGGTGCAAGAGGCCAATATGCGGATCAACCCGCTCGACCACTTCGCCGTCCAGCTCCAGCACCAGACGCAAGACGCCGTGTGCCGCCGGATGTTGCGGACCGAAATTGATATTGAACTTGCGAACCTTGGTTTCAGGCACTGCCGGCAACTGGGTCATGTCATCAGCCATTTGAACTAGCCCTTAGCCTTTTCATCGCCGGGCAGAGCGTATTGCGCGCCCTCCCAGGGACTGAGGAAATCGAAGGCGCGAAATTCGGTAATCTTGACCGGCTCATAGACCACCCGCTTGAGCGAGTCGTCATAGCGCACCTCAACATAGCCCGACATCGGGAAGTCCTTGCGCAAGGGATGACCGTGAAAGCCGTAATCGGTCAGGATGCGGCGCAGGTCCGGATGGCCGGAAAAGAAAATGCCATACATGTCAAAGGCTTCGCGCTCGCACCAATCGGCATTGGGATAGACGCTAGCGACCGAAGGCACGGCCGTATCCTCATCGGTCTGAACCTTGACCCGAATGCGCACATTCTTGGTCAGGGACAAGAGCAGATACACCACGTCAAACCGCAAGGGCCGCTGGGGATAGTCAACGCCGCACAGCTCGACCAGTTGCTGGAACTGATACTCAGCATCGTCACGTAGCATGGCCAGGAGCGGCACAATCTGATCGGCGCGGGCCTCTAGGTTCAGCTCACCAAACGCCATGGAGGCGGAGGTCACCGCGCCCTTGGCCTTGGCCATGATCTTGTCACCGAGGTCTTGGCTAAGCAGGCTCATCGCTCAATCGACCCCGTGCGGCGGATTTTCTTTTGCAATTGCAAGACCCCATAGACCAGGGCCTCAGCCGTCGGTGGGCAGCCGGGTACATAGATATCGACCGGAACAATCCGGTCACAGCCGCGCACGACCGAATAGCTGTAATAATAATAGCCGCCGCCATTGGCGCAGGAGCCCATCGAGATCACATAGCGCGGCTCTGGCATCTGATCATAGACCTTGCGTAGAGCCGGCGCCATCTTATTGGTCAAGGTCCCAGCGACGATCATAACGTCTGATTGACGCGGGCTGGCGCGGGGGGCAAAGCCATACCGCTCAAGATCATAACGCGGCATCGAGGCCTGCATCATCTCAACCGCGCAACAGGCCAGACCAAAAGTCATCCACATCAAGGAGCCGGTGCGGGCCCATGTGATCAGATCATCCGCCGCCGCCGTGATAAAACCCTTATCCGCCAATTGATCGGATACGCCGTCAAAAAACGGATCATGAAGCTTTGGATTATAGCCCTCCACCGTCGTGGTGGCGCCAGACAAGGCGGGGGTCAAAAGACCCGACGGGCCGGGCAAGGTCACTCCCATTCCAGGGCTCCCTTTTTCCATTCATAAATGAACCCGACGGTCAAAACGCCGAGGAAGGTCATCATCGACCAAAAGGCAAACGGCTGAACCTCATGTGGCAGTTTCATCAGGCTAACGGCCCAAGGAAACAGAAACGCCACTTCGAGGTCGAAAATTATGAATAGGATCGAGACCAGATAGAAACGCACGTCAAATTTCATGCGCGCGTCATCAAAGGCATTAAAGCCGCACTCATAGGCCGAAAGCTTTTCTGGATCCGGGGCCTTGGGTGCCAAGATTGCCGCCGCGAGGATAAACGCGATCCCCAAAACCGCTGCAATCCCCAGAAAGATCACGATTGGCAGATATTGCAGCAAAAACGCGGTCATCTCGCCCTCATCCAACGCCGCCTAGCATCGCCAAAAACCCTTTTCAGGGGCTTGGTACCAGCGCGACTCGCAGGCCTTTTAGCCCAAGCCATCCAAGGGTTCAAACCTCGTTGCTGCACTTTATCTAGTTTTTCACCAACAAACGACCACCCCGCGCGTGGCCAAAACAAAACTGCCCACAGAAGCGGTTAATTCCCTGAACTTGGTTGTTGACAGCCCAAGGCCCCGGCCCTATCAACCGCGCCTCACGCCGCCGTTGCCTACGGGCGCGGCCGATGCGGGTGTAGCTCAGTTGGTTAGAGCGTCGGCCTGTCACGCCGAAGGTCGCGGGTTCGAGTCCCGTCACTCGCGCCACTTTTCCAGATCCGGAAGAGTGGCGCAGTTTCCGCAGGCGGTTTTCACAGACATTCAAACGGATTCTGGCTTAGAAATTTCATTTTCGGTCAGTATAACCCTGCGCCCGCTAAAACATGGCGTCAGACCAGTGATCAAGAAGGTCGGAAAGGGTTTATGGCGCCAAAGCGCTCAGAGCCTAGGCTGGTGGGCGGCGAGGGATTCGAACCCCCGACCCCCTCGGTGTAAACGAGGTGCTCTAACCAGCTGAGCTAGCCGCCCGATAGCCTGCCTTTTAGACATGAAAAAGGGCGAGCGCCAGAGCGCCCGCCCCCTTTTACAGGAATTCTTACAATCCTAGTTGAGGGCCGTCTTCAGGCCTTCACCGACGCGGAAACGCGCAGTCTTGGATGCAGGCCGCTCGACGGTCTCACCGGTGCGCGGATTGCGCGCGGTGCCAGCGTCCCGGCTAACGGGCAAGAAGGTGCCGAACCCTACAATGCGCACATCGTCGCCTGCCTTAAGGGTGTCAGTCACGGTCTCCAGAAACCCTTCTAGGGCGTCCTTGGCCTGGACCTTGGTCAGTCCCGCCTTTTCTGCAATTGCAGCCACCAATTCGGCCTTCGTCATATGGATCTCCCAAAACGTTAAGCGGCAACGACTCATAGTTAACGCCACCCGCTACGGGAGATTATTGCCGATTGGTTTGGCGCTCGTCAAACATAGGCGGCGCAAGAATCCTTACGCCGCCTAACTTACTGTTGATAACTTGCGGCTTAATGGGTGATCACGGGGTCTTGATCAGGCTCTTCGACTTTTACGGCCGCAATCACAAGCTCGTCCGCCTCCGTCCATTCGATTGGCGTTAGCGGCCGAACCAGTGCTCTCGCCAGCACCTGATCGACGGTTCCGACCGGAACAATCTCGAGCCCCGCCTTCACATTATCCGGAATATCGGCCAGGTCCTTGACGTTCTCCTCCGGGATCAGGACGGTCTTGATGCCAGAGCGCAAGGCCGCCAGCAGCTTTTCCTTCAAGCCGCCGATCGCTAGCACCCGGCCGCGCAGGGTGATCTCCCCCGTCATGGCTAGGTCCTTGTGGACGGGCACGCCGGTCAGGACCGAGACCATGGCCACGGCCATAGCCACGCCCGCTGACGGACCATCCTTGGGCGTTGCACCCTCAGGCACATGGACATGCACATCGGTCTTTTCGAACAAGGTTGGTTTGATGCCAAACTCGGTCGCGCGCGAACGGACATAGGAATTGGCCGCCGAGATCGATTCCTTCATCACCTCTTTCAGATTACCGGTAATGCTCATGCGGCCCTTGCCGGGCATACGCACCGCCTCAATGGTCAAGATATCGCCGCCAAACTCGGTCCAGGCCAGGCCTGTTACCATGCCAATCAGATCTTCGGCATCGGTCTCGCCATAGCGATAGCGCTTCACGCCGGCATATTTCGCCAGACGATCGGAATCGATAGTAATGGCGACCAGCTTTTCGCGCTCCAGATCACGCACGGTCTTGCGCGCCAGATTGGCCAGTTCCCGCTCCAGCGAGCGCACCCCGGCTTCACGCGTATAATACCGGATCAGGTCGCGAATTGCAGCGTCCGGAACAATCCATTCGCCGTCCTTCAAGCCGTGATTCTTGGCCAGCTTGGACAGAAGGTGACGCTTGGCGATCTCGACCTTTTCGTCCTCTGTATAGCCAGGGATGCGGATGATCTCCATGCGGTCCAACAAGGGCTGGGGCATGTTGAGACTATTGGATGTGGTGACAAACATGACCTGGGACAGGTCATAATCAACCTCGAGATAATGATCCGCAAAGGTACTGTTCTGTTCGGGATCCAAGACCTCCAGCAGGGCCGAGGACGGATCACCGCGCCAGTCGGCACCCAGCTTGTCAATCTCATCGAGCAGGAAGAAGGGATCGGTTGCCTTGGCCTTCTTCATGGCCTGGATCACCTTGCCGGGCATGGACCCGATATAGGTGCGGCGGTGACCGCGAATCTCAGCCTCATCGCGCATGCCACCCAGCGACAGGCGGACAAATTCGCGGCTGGTGGCCTTGGCGATCGAGCGCCCCAGCGAGGTCTTACCCACGCCCGGAGGGCCCACCAGACACAGGATCGGGCCTTTTAGGGAGCTGGTCCGGGCCTGAACCGCCAGATATTCAAGAATGCGTTCCTTGACCTTTTCCAAGCCATAATGATCCTCATCGAGAATCCGCTCAGCCGCCGCAATATCGATCTTCTTGGCCCGCGCCTTGCCCCAAGGCAGAGACAGAAGCCAGTCCAGATAGTTGCGCACCACCGTGCTTTCAGCCGACATCGGGCTCATATTGCGCAGCTTTTTCAGCTCAGCCTCGGCCTTGGTGCGCGCTTCCTTGGAGAACTTGGCCTTCTTGATGCGCTTTTCCAGCTCGATCAACTCGTCGCGCGTGTCGTCCTGCTCGCCAAGCTCACGCTGGATCGCCTTCATCTGCTCGTTCAGATAATATTCGCGCTGGGTCTTTTCCATTTGGCGCTTGACGCGGCTGCGGATCTTTTTCTCGACCTGCAAGACGCTGATCTCGCCCTCCATCAGGGCAAAGACCTTTTCAAGCCGCTTCACCACGCTAAAGATTTCCAGCAATTGCTGCTTGTCTAAAATCTTGACCGATAGGTGTGCAGCAATGGAATCCGCCAGCTTGCCGGGCTCACCGATCTGGGGAATGGCCGCCAAGGCCTCGGGCGGGATTTTCTTATTGAGCTTTACATAGTTTTCGAACTGGTCGACCACCGCCCGCGACAGGGCTTCGGCCTCGTCGGCCTCCCCGCCCTCATCGCCGATGACCGCGATCTTGGCTTCGAAATACTCGGCCTGATCGGTGAAGGCATCAATCTTGGCGCGGGACTTGCCCTCGACCAGCACCTTGACCGTGCCATCGGGCAGCTTGAGCAGTTGCAACACGGTCGCTACCACCCCAACCTCATAAATGGCGGATTGTGCAGGATCATCGTCGCCGGAATTTTTCTGGGTGGCTAGCAGGATCTGCTTGTCGCCGCGCATCACTTCTTCAAGGGCGCGAACCGACTTTTCCCGGCCAACAAACAGGGGCACCACCATGTGCGGAAACACAACAATGTCACGCAAAGGCAGGACAGGGAGGATCATGGTCTCAGTCATTACACTTGCTTCCTAGCCGGGCT
>CANGCO010000033.1 GCA_947452365.1 Caulobacteraceae bacterium | reverse complement strand
TGAGGATTACACCATGGCGCAAGCCTATATCGTCGCCGCTGCCCGCACCGCTGGAGGCCGCAAGGGTGGCCGCGTGTCCGGCTGGCACCCCGCTGATCTGGCCGGCACTGTGCTCGATGCCCTGATCGCTCGCACCGGCATGGATCCTGCCCTGGTCGAGGATGTGATCATGGGCTGCGTTGGCCAAGCCGGCGAACAAGCCACCAATATTGCCCGCAATGCCGTTCTGGCCTCCAGCCTGCCCGAAAGCGTGCCCGCCACCTCGGTCGATCGCCAGTGCGGTTCGTCGCAACAGGCCCTGCACTTTGCCGCCCAGGCCGTCATGTCCGGCTCGATGGATATTGTCATTGCCGCAGGTGTCGAGAGCATGAGCCGCGTGCCCATGGGCATGCCGACCATACTGCCCTTCAAGAACGGGCTTGGCATTTATAAGAGCCCGCGCATGGAAGAGCGCTATCCCGGCATCCAGTTCAGCCAATTTGTCGGCGCCGAAATGGTCGCTAAGAAATATGGGCTGGACAAGGACCAGATGGACACATTTGGCTATTCCAGCCACCAAAAGGCCATTGCCGCGACCAATAATGGTGCGTTCAAGGACGAGATTGTTCCAATCGAGATCACCTTGGCCGATGGCTCCAAGGAAATGCACACCATTGATGAGGGCATTCGTTTTGAAGCCAGCCTCGAAGGCATGCGCGGCGTCAAGCTGTTGCAAGAAGGCGGCACCCTGACGGCGGCGACCTCCAGCCAGATCTGCGACGGCGCTTCGGGCGTACTGGTGGTCAATGAGGCCGGCTTGAAACAGCTTGGCGTCGAGCCCCTGGCCCGCATTCACCACATGACCGTGATCGGCGGCGATCCGGTCATCATGCTGGAGGCCCCAATTCCAGCCACCAAGCGCGCCCTGCAAAAGGCCGGCATGTCGATTAATGACATTGACCTTTACGAGGTGAACGAAGCCTTTGCCTCGGTGCCAACCGCTTGGCTCAAGGAACTGGGCGCTGATCCTGCACGCCTGAACGTCAATGGCGGCGCAATTGCCCTGGGCCACCCCCTCGGCGGCTCCGGCACCAAGCTGATGAGCACCCTGGTCTATGCCCTGCGCAATTCGGGCAAGCGTTATGGCCTGCAAACCATGTGCGAAGGTGGCGGCCTGGCCAATGTGACGATTATCGAGCGGCTCTAGGCTCGGTAAGCCACAAAACAAACGGGGGGCGGTCTTGTTGGCCGTCCCCTTTTTTGTTTCATCATTCGGATCAAGGACCAGACCCATGAGCGGTAAAATCATCAAGATCGGCGGCGCTGGCGGCTTTCTCGGCGATAGCTCCGTCGCGGCCCCGCAACTGATTGCCTCGGGCGGGCTGGACTATTTGATCCTGGACTATTTGGCCGAGGCCACCATGCCCATGCTGGCCATGGGGCAAAAGGCTAGGGCGAATGCCGGCTATGCCCGCGATTTTACCGAATGGGTTTGGAAGGATAATTTAAGCGAATTAAAGGCCCAAGGCATCAAGGTCGTGACCAATGCGGGCGGCCTCAACCCGAAAGCCTGCCGCGCCCGCATGCAGGCCTTGGCGGCGGAGGCTGGCCTTAGCTTTAAGATCGCCATTGTCGAGGGCGATGACCTGCGCGGCGATCTGGGCCGCCTTGATGGCGCAAAAGAAATGACCAGCGGCGCTGGGTTCCCGGACCCCGATAGTGTGGTCAATGCCAATGTCTATTTCGGCGCTGATCCGATCGTCGCGGCCCTGGCTGCTGGGGCGGATGTGGTGATCACGGGGCGCGTGGTGGATTCAGCCCTGGTGCTTGGCCCCCTGATCCATGAATTTGGCTGGCAGGCCAGCGATCATGATCAATTGGCCGCCGCTTCCTTAGCTGGCCATGTCATCGAATGCGGGGCCCAGGCCACGGGCGGCCTGTTTACCGATTGGGAAAGCGTGCCCGATTGGGCCCATATTGGCTATCCGATCATTGAATGCGCCGCCGACGGCAGTTTTATCGTCACCAAGCCGGAAAACACCGGCGGCCTCGTCACCACCGCCACGGTGGGCGAACAGATCCTGTATGAGGTCGGTGATCCCCAGGCCTATATGCTGCCCGATGTGGTCTGTGACCTGTCTCAAGTGAGGCTCGAACAGGTGGGCGAGAACCGGGTGCTGGTGACGGGCACCCAGGGCTATGCGCCCAGCGGCTCCTATAAGGTCTCAGTCACCCATGCCGATGGCTGGCGCTGCCTGGCCATCATGCCCGTGGTTGGCCGCGACGCCGCCCGCAAGGCCCAGCGCCAGGCCGAGGCTGTGATTGAGCGGGTCGAGGAGATGCTGCGCGCCCGCAACCTGCCGCCGTTCCGCGCCAAACGCATCGAGGCCCTAGGCGCCGAAGCCACCTATGGCGCCCAGTCCCGCGCAAAAGATGTGCGCGAAGTGATCTGTAAGATCGGGGTCGAGCATGATGATCCAGAGGCCATGAGCGTCTTCATGCGCGAAATCGACAGCCCCACCACCTCCATGTCGCCGGGCTCAACCGGCTGGTTTGCGGGACGTCCGACCATATCGCCGGTGATCCGGGTCTATTCCTGTTTGATTGACCAGAGCTTGGCGACCCCCACGGTGGATTTCGAGGGCCGATCCTGGCCCGTTGCTGTGACCCCCACCCCCAAACCCTTCAACCATGATCAGCTCGTGCGGCCCGTGGTCGAAGACGGATCAAAAACAGACGAGCCCATGATCACGGTCGACCTAATCGATATTGCCTGGGGCCGGTCCGGCGATAAGGGCGATTCCTTCAATATCGGCATTATCGCCCGCAAGCCCGATTACATGCCCTATATCCGCAAGGCCCTGACGCCCGCCGCGGTGCAAGCCTTTTTGGCGCATGAATTTGAAGGTGCACAAAGGCCCGGCGTCAGCCGCTTTGACCTGCCCGGTATGAATGCGATTAATCTCTTATGCATGGGCAGCCTGGGCGGCGGTCAATTGGCGACCTTGCGGCTCGATGCCCTGGCCAAGGGCAAGGCCCAGCAATTGCTAGAATTTCCGGTCGAGATCCCAGAGCGCTTATTGCCCGCTGGGTGAGGCTTTCACGGGCCCGCAGGACTGGCGCAGGATGATTTCGAAATCGAGCATGCGCGATAGGGGCTGGCCTGCCTCAAGCGCGGTTTTCGCCTCACCGCTGATCAGAAGCTCGGCCGCCGCTGCGGCCATTTCGGCAATCGGCTGGCGCACTGTGGTCAGTTGTGGCCAGACCACCTTGGCGGCCGGATTATCGTCAAACCCGGCCACGGACAGGTCGGCTGGAATAGTCAGGCCCATGCGCGCCGCGACCGACATGACGCCGAGCGCCATATCGTCACTGGCGGCAAAGACGGCTGTGGGACGCGCGGCCTGGGCTAGCAGGGACTCAGCGGCGCTAAAGCCCGATTGAAAGGTGAAATAGCCCTGCCGCACTAGGTCGGGGTCCACGGCGCAGCCATGATCGGCCATGGCGGCGGCAAAGCCGTCATAACGCCTGGGCGAGACACCGTGATCGGGATGGCCGCGCACAAAGCCGATGCGCTTATGGCCTAGGCCCAGCAGATAGACGGTCATGTCATAGGCAGCGCGGTGATCGTCCATATAGACGCTAGGCCCATGGGTCCGGTCGCGCTCGGGCGAGACCCGCACATAGGGCGTCCTGCTGGCATCGAGCATGGCCAGGACCGCGGGATGGTCGGATACGGGCGGGGTCAGGATCACGCCATCGACCCGAACATTAAATATCATCGGCTCAAGCACCGAGGCCGGATCGGCTCCCAAGGCATCAAACGGCTCGACCAGCAGGTGATAGCCGCTTTCCCGGCAACGCCCTATCGCCCCGATCTGGGCATCACTGACATAGGCCGGGTTGGGATTGTCAAAGCAAAGGCCGATCAGAAACGACCGCGATCCGGCCAGGCTGCGGGCCGACAGGTTGGGTCTATAGCCAAGGCCAGCCACCGCCGCCTTGACCCGCGCGCGCGTATCGGGCCGCACATTGGCCTCATTATTGAGGACGCGTGATACCGTCTTGATCGAGACCCCGGCTTTTTCGGCGACGTCGTGAATGGTAATGGCGGTAATCGACGTAGCCCGTCCTCCCCAGATCGAAATGTGCTAGCTTAGGCGCTAAACCCTAGCCCAATCGGTCGGCAAAACAAAACGAGGCCTGAGTTTAAGCGCCACCAATTTGGCTAAGCTTTACCCATGGACGGCGGGCTTCTATAGCAATAGCGTTCTGCCCTAGGTGAGGAGACCGGTCATGACCGCGCGGCGGCCTTTACTTGCCAGACTAGGGCCGTGGCTGTGGGCCATAGCTGGGGTCGCGGCGGCGGCCGGTATAATGGGCCTGTCCTATCAAAGTCTGACCACCCCATCGGCACAGGTCGCCATGCCAAGGGCGGTTGAGACGACCAAGCCTCAGCGCGTCGTATCGCTAGATTTCTGCGCCGATCAATTTGTCCTGCAACTGGCTGATCGTGACCAGATTGCCGCCCTCTCGATCCAGTCGCGCGCTGAACATGCCTATTGGCGCGCAAAAGCCGTTGGCCTGCCCCAGGTCCGGTCCAGCGCCGAGGCCGTGCTGGCCCGCTCGCCTGATCTGGTGGTGCGCACCTATGGCGGCGGGCCAGAGGCGGGCGCCTTTTTGACCAAGGCCGGGGTTGCGGTTTTGCAACTGGGCGAGGGCGAGGATTTTGAAGCCGTGCGCCATAATCTTCGCCTGGTGGCACGCGCGCTTGGCCATGCCGATCGCGGCGAGGCAGCGATTAGGAATTTTGATCAGGCCCTAGCCATGGCCCATCGCACAGGCGCGCCGGTGACCGCCCTTTATGTCACGCCCGGCGGCGTTCAGGCAGGCCGCGACACCAGTCTTGGCAAGATGATGGCAGCAGCTGGCCTGACCCCGTTCGACCAGGTCCATACAGGCTGGAGCGCTCTACCCTTAGAGCGCCTAGCCCGCTCTGCGCCCAGCCTGATGATTAGCGGCTTTATGAGCCCAGGGGCTCTGGCTCTATATCCTTGGTCATCAGCCCGCCACCCCTTGATCAGCAACCATATGGCACGCCAGCCAAGCCTTGCCTTATCCGGCGCCGTCAGTGCCTGTCCCGGCAGTTTTATGGCCAACGGGGTCTTAGACATGGCCAAGGCGGGTGATCCCTTGCGCAAGGCCGCCTTATGACGGTGGTAAAGAGGCGGCGAGGAGAATATTTAGACAGTCTACTGATTATCGGTGGGCTTTTGGCAATCTTACTGGCCTGCGGCCTGGGCGAGACGCCCATCCACCCCTTGGATCTGGTGGGCGCGATTACGGGGTCGGGCGATCCGGCCACTAGTGTGATTGTCTGGAGTATTCGCCTGCCCCGCGCCTTGGCCGCCTGGTTGGTCGGGGCCGCGCTTGGCCTTTCGGGCGCGGCTCTGCAGGGCCTGCTGCGCAACCCCTTGGCCGAGCCTGGGGTATTGGGCGTCTCGGTCTGGGCCTCGCTTGGCGCGGTGATCGCGATCTATTACGGGCTTACGAGCCAATTTGCCCCGGCCATGCAGATCGGTGCGGTCTTAGGCGCCTTGCTGGCTACGGGCGTGATTGCGCTGGCGGCCCGCAGCCTTGGCGATACGGTCAGCCTGATCTTGATCGGGGTGGGCCTGTCCAGCCTTGGCGGCGCGCTCGTATCCCTCGCACTCAATCTAGCCCCCAATCCCTTCACCCTAAATGATATGGTCAGTTGGATGATGGGCTCGGTCGCCAATCGCAGTTTTGCCGATATTGGCCTATCGGGGCCGATTATTGCAATCGGTGCGGCCTTGATCCTTGCCACGCGCCGGGGCTTGTCGGCGCTAAGCCTGGGCGAAGAGACGGCCCATGGACTTGGGCTTGATCTGGTCCGCACACGGCTCTTGGTGACGGTTGGTTGCGGTCTCGCGGCCGGCGGTTCTGTTGCCCTAGCTGGCGCCATCGGGTTTGTTGGGATTATTACGCCGCATCTGGTTCGGCCCTGGGTCGGCGGTGATCCTGGCCGCGCCCTGGTGCCTTCGGCCCTGGCAGGCGGCTTACTCTTGGTCTTGGCCGATATTGGCGCCCGGCTGGTCCCCAGTGATAATGAGCTCAAGCTTGGCGTTGTGGCCGCCCTGATCGGTGCGCCGGTGTTTTTATGGATCGCCGCCAGTCGCCGCCGCACGGGTCTTGGCGCATGAGCCTCTTAGCCCTTCATCAAGCCGTGGTTCAGCGCGGCAAGCGGGTGATCCTTGATCATCTCGATCTGACGCTTGAGGCGGGTGAACTGGTCGCCCTGGTCGGGCCCAATGGCTCTGGCAAGACCACGGCCCTGCGCGCCCTGCTTGGCCTCATGCCTCTGGCCAGCGGCACGGCCATGATTGGCGGAGCCGATGTGCGCACCTTGGGTCCGATCACACGGGCAAGACAGGTGGCCTATCTGCCGCAATCACGGCCCATGGCCTGGGCAATCTCTGTCCAGGACGCCGTGGCCTTGGGCCGGTTTGCCCATGGCGGCGCAAGCCATCGTCCAAATACGGAGGACCAAGCCGCCGTCGATCAAGCCATTTTCGCTTGTGACCTAGAAACCCTTAAAGATCGGGCCGTAACCGGCCTGTCGGGTGGGGAATTGGCAAGAGTGCATATGGCCCGTGCTCTTGCCGCCAATGCCCCGGCCCTATTGGCTGATGAACCGACCGCAGCGCTCGATCCCCTGCATCAATGGCAGGTGATGCAGGTTCTGGCCCAGCAGGCGAGTGTCGGCGGCGGGGTAATGGTGGTGGTGCATGATCTGGCACTCGCAGCAGGGGTCTGTAGCCGTATTGTCCTGATCAAGGATGGTAAGGTCTTGGCCAATGGCTCACCCCAAGACGTCTTGACCCCAGACAATATCGCCGCGGCCTATGGCGTCCGCGCCCACTGGCACCAAGACAGCCAAGGTCGCCACCTGATCATGGGCGCAGCCCTTGGATGAGCCGGGCGCACGGCAACTGCGCCTTTGCCAAACCCGCCACCGACCCCTAACCTAATCCAAAGGCCGCGATCACAGCGGCCAAGCATTTAGGGAAGACCCAGCATCATGGCCAAGTCAGGCGATCGCAAATCCATCTTTATCACCGGGGCGGCATCGGGCATGGGCCGCGAAACCGCCAGACTGTTTCACGCCAAGGGCTGGTTTGTCGGCGCCTATGACGTCAATCTGGGCGGCCTAAAGGCGCTGGAGGCCGAGCTTGGCGCCGAGAACTGCGTTATGCGCAAGCTGGATGTCACCGATCGGCAAGATTATCGCGCCGCCCTCGACGGTTTTGCACAGGCCACCGGCGGTAAGATGGACATTCTTTACAACAATGCGGGCATTGGCCGTGGCGGGCCATTTGCCGACCAGACCTTTGAAGACATTATGGCCGTGGTTCAGGTCAATTTTGTTGGGGTCTTGATCGGTATTCACGAGGCCATCCCGTATCTGAAAGCCACGCCGGGCTCGCTTTGCTTTACCACCTCCTCCTCGTCGGCCACATTTGGCATGCCGGGCATTGCGGTCTATTCGGCGACCAAGCATGCGGTAAAGGGCCTGACCGAGGCCCTGTCGGTGGAGTTCAAGGCCTATGGGGTGCGTGCCGCCGATGTCCTGCCCGGCCTGATTGACACGCCGCTATTGCCGCCCGAGGCCACCCAGAACGCCGCCAGCGAAGGTGTTTTCCGGCTAATCCCGCCCTCGGATGTGGCCGAGGTGGTCTGGCAGGCCTATCATTCCGACAAGCTGCACTGGTATGTGCCGCCCGAGCTGGTCGAGATGGACAAGGCTGGAACCCTAGATCCAGAGGCCATGCGTGAGCAGTTGGCCACCACCTCGCTGTTCGGCGACCAAGACCCAGAGGCCATCTGACGGCCCCCAAAAGACAAAGATTTTCGGCCATTGGCCGGATTCTCGCAGCAAAAGGCTTGTCAAGTCCGTTGTGGCGTGGTGGATTTGAATTTGGTAATCGAGGACGATCCGGGGTTGATTGGAACAGTTGGGTCCAACAATCTTGTTTTCTTATGTGGCGAGGATGATCTATGCCGACAGGCACTGTTAAATGGTTCAACGCGACCAAGGGCTTTGGGTTCATTGAACCAAATGATGGCGGTCAGGACGTTTTCGTCCATATTTCGGCTCTAGAACGGGCTGGTCTTAATAGTCTCGACGAGGGTGCAACGGTTAGTTTCGAACTGGAACAAGACCGTCGCTCGGGCAAGACTTCTGCTGGCGATCTTCAGGTGCTCAGCGCCGGGTCCGGCGGCGGCGGTTCCAGCCGCGCACCCGCGCCGCGTGCGCGTCCTGCGCCATCTGCCCCAATGGGCGAGACGACGGGCTCTGGCACCGGCACCGTAAAATGGTTCAACCCCACCAAGGGCTTTGGTTTCATCCAGCCCGATGATGGCGGCGGCGATATTTTTGTTCATATCTCGGCCGTTGAGCGGGCCGGTCTGACCGGTCTGGCCGATGGCCAGCGGCTGGCCTATGACCTTCAGGCCGACCGTCGCACGGGCAAGGCTTCTGCGGATAATCTACGCCTGTCCTAAACGGCACGGCGCGCGCGACAAACAGCCCCGCCTCCGGCTTCGGAGCGCGGGGTTTTTTGTTGCGGCTACACGCTTGGGTTTGCTCATGGTCTTTCGGTCGTGCAAGGGCCTAGTATTGGCGACCAGACCAGACCGGACCCCACCCATGCCCTTGTTCCAAGCAAAGCCTAAGACCGCGCCGCGCTTGAGCGCCAGCAACGAGGCCGCATGGAGCGCGCTAGCAGTCCTGACGCCAGAGGCCGCCCTAGCCCTGCTCGGCGGCGACCGGCTTGGACTGGACCAGGCCCAGGTGGCGCAAAGGCTTGATCAATACGGGCCCAATCGTATTTCCAGTCAAACACCGCCATCGGTCTGGCAGGCCCTTTGGAGCCGCCTGGTCAATCCCTTGAACGGCCTATTGCTCAGCCTAGCCGCCGTGTCCTGGTGGCTCAGGGATCTGCGCTCGGCCCTTGTGATTGCCACCATGGTGGTCTTGAGCATGGTGCTGGGCCTGTTGCAGGAGCACAGGTCCAATCTTGCCGCTGCCAAGCTAGCCAGCCTGATCCGCACGCGGGCCAGCGTCTTGCGCCGCGATGGCCAAGATCATCCCTTGACCCCCGGCGCATTGGCCGGTCAGTCCTATTTTGAAGTGCCGCTCGATCAATTGGTGCCGGGTGATCTGGTGCATTTATCGGCCGGGGACATGGTGCCTGCGGACCTGCGCCTGCTCACCACCAAGGACCTCAATATCAATCAATCGGCCCTAACCGGAGAATCCATGCCCGTGGGCAAGGCGGCGACCGGTCCCATCGCCAAGGATTCTGACGCCACCGACCTGCCCAATATCTGTTTTATGGGCTCGAACGTGGTCAGCGGCTTTGCGACGGCCGTGGTGGTGCATACCGGCGCTCAAACCCGGTTTGGCAAGCTGGCAAAGGCCATGACGGGCCGTGAGGAAGTGTCCAGTTTTGATATTGGGATTGGACGGTTTTCCTGGCTGATGATCCGCTTCATCCTAGTGATGGCCCCCCTGGTGTTTGTTATTAATGGCGCGACCAAGGGCGATTGGGGCCAGGCCCTGATCTTTGCCATGGCCGTAGCGGTTGGCCTGACGCCGGAACTCTTGCCCATGATTGTCACGGTCAATCTGGCGCAAGGGGCCATGGCCATGGCGCGCCGCAAGGTGATCGTCAAACGCCTGAACGCGATCCAAAATTTTGGCGCCATGGACATCTTGTGCACCGACAAGACCGGGACCCTGACCCAGGACAAGGTGGTGCTGAAACAGCATCTGGACGTGATGGGCCAAGAGGACGAGACCGTCCTCGATCTGGCCTATCTCAATAGCTATTTTCAGTCGGGCCTGCAGAACCTGCTGGATCAGGCCGTGCTCGTCCATGCCGAATTGGAGCAAGGCCTTGTCGTCCAAGGCGGCTACACAAAACTTGATGAGGCCCCGTTTGATTTTACCCGGCGACGGATGTCCGTGGTTGTGGCCAAGCCCAATGATCCACCAGTTTTGATCTGCAAGGGAGCGGTTGAAGAAGTCTTTGCCCAGTGCACCCATTATCGCCAAGACCAAACCACTCGCCTGCTGGATACACACGCGCGCACAGCGGTACAGGCCGTGGCCGATGGGCTCAATCAGGATGGATTTCGCGTGGTTGCCGTGGCTGTACGGCATTTTGATGTGCCCAAGGATCGCTATAGCGCCGCCGACGAGACTGACCTGGAACTGGTGGGCTTTATTGCCTTTCTCGATCCGCCCAAGGAAACCGCAGCGAAATCGATTGCCGATCTCGGTAAGGCGGGGGTCACAGTAAAGATTCTGACCGGTGATAATGGACTGGTCACAGCCAAGATCTGTGCCGAGGTTGGCATAAACCACGGCCGCATTGTCCTAGGCCACGAGATTGAGGCCATGAGCGACCAAGATCTTGCCCGCCTTGTCCTAACCACCCAGGTGTTTGCCAAGGCCTCGCCCGAGCAAAAGGCACGGATCATTCGCGCCCTACGCCAAGGCGATCACGTGGTCGGGTTTATGGGCGACGGGATAAATGATGGCCCGGCCCTCAAGGCCGCTGATGTTGGCATTTCGGTTGATACGGCGGTCGATATTGCCAAGGAAAGCGCCGATATCATCCTGCTGGAAAAGAGCCTAGCGGTTCTGGTCGAGGGGGTGGCCGAGGGCCGCCGCGTGTTTGGCAATATCACCAAATACATCAAGATGGGTGCCAGTTCTAATTTCGGAAACATGTTCAGCGTTCTGGGAGCGAGCCTGGCCTTGCCCTTCTTACCGATGTTACCGATCCAGATCCTGACCAATAATCTGCTTTATGACGTCTCCCAGACCGCGATCCCGACCGATACCGTCGATGCCGATTATCTGGCGGCACCAAGGCGCTGGGAGATCAATAATCTGATGCGCTTTATGCTGTTCATCGGGCCGATCAGCTCGATCTTTGATTATGCCACCTTTGGCGTCATGTGGTGGGTGTTTAAGGCAGGGCAAAATCCGGCCTTGTTTCAGACCGGATGGTTTGTCGAATCTCTGCTCACCCAGACCCTGATCATTCATATCATTCGCACCAATAAGGTCCCGTTTTTCCAGAGCCGTGCCAGCACAGCCTTGATTCTAACCAGCCTAGGGGTCGCTATGATCGGCATGGCCCTGCCCTATACTCGGCTTGGTACAGCGCTGGGCATGGTGCCCTTGCCGGGCCTTTATTGGCCGATCTTGGTAAGTTTTCTGATGGCCTATGCCACCCTGACCCACCTGGTCAAAACCTGGTTCATACGCAAGTGGGGCTATTAGCCGACTAGGGTGCGGCTAAAGCCTTGGCTAGCCTTGCTGGCGGCCTTGGTGCCCAGAACCGCGCTGGCGGTTAGGCCAGAGGTTAAGAGACCCTCACCGGCTGCGCGCACATCCTTGGTGCTGACCGCATCAATCGATGCGCCGATGTCATTGGCGGTGAACAGGCGGTCAAACAACAGGGTTTGACCGGCGGACTGCTCAGCCCGGGCAAGCGCAGACTCTCTGGCCATAAACAAGGAGGCCTTGAGCTGGGCCTTAGCGCGGCTCAGTTCAGCATCCTCCATATTTTGCGTCAGGGCCAATAGCTCGCCCGCCGCGACCTTGGCTAGCTCAGCCGCATCGCCCGGCGCACAACCGGCATATATGCCCAGTACGCCGCCATCTTGATAACAGTCGGCATAGGCATCAATGCCATAGGCAAGGCCCCGCCGCTCACGGGCTTCTTGAAACAGGCGAGACGACATGCCGCCGCCAAGTGCCTCGGCAAACACCCGGATCGGGAAATAGGCCTCGTCACATGCACTTGGCGCCGGCAGCATCAGCACCAGGTGCGCCTGTTCAAGCCGCCGCACCTTGGGCTGGGCGCCGCCCAAGAACCGCGATGGCGCCATGGGCAGGGCAGCCGGATGCGGCGTCGCATCGCCAAACCAGGCCTCGGCCAAGGCTAGGAGCTCGCCCTCATCAACCGCACCGGACGCACTGATCACGATCGAGGCCGGATCATAAAGGCCAGCGCGAAAGGCTTCGAGGCTGGTGGGGGTTGCGGTCTCAATACTGGCCACCGTGCCCAGAATCGGTCTGCCCAGGGGATGGTCGCCAAACGCGGCGGTCTGGGCCAGATCAAACACATAATCATCTGGGGCGTCGGCCGCCTCAGCGATTTCTTGAGCAATAACCTGTTTTTCCCGCACCAGATCGGCTGCCAACAGGGTTGGGCGGCGGATCAGGTCGGCGATGATTTCCATAGCAAGCCCAAGGCCGCCCTTGAGCGCGCGCACCTGAAAACTGGTGCGTTCATAGCCGGTTGCCGCATTGATCTGGCCGCCCTCGGACTCAATAGCCTCGACAATCTGGCGCGATGATCTTGGGCCTGCGCCCTTGAACACCATGTGCTCCAACAGGTGCGACCAGCCCGATTGTTCAAGCGTTTCAAACCGCGCGCCGCGGCCAATCACGACCGATAAGGCTAGGGTCTCAAGCCCGGGCATGGGATCGCAAACCAGCCTTATCCCATTACCAAGGCGGTGCAGGCTTGCGGTCAAGCGGCTGCGCCCGCGAAATCGCGAATAAAGGCCTTTAAGACGGCAGGATCTGCAGGCAGGCGCTCAAACTGTTCGGGCCGTGCGGCAAGGTCGGCGGCCTGAAGCGGCAGGGCGGGCGCAAGGCCGCACGCCTCTTCAACGGCTTCTGGAAACTTAGCGGCATGGGCCGTGGCGAGGACCACGATTGGCGTTGTGCCATGATCTGTGCCCAGTGTGCGCGCGGCATAAATCCCAACCGCCGTATGCGGGTCAATCAATTGGCCCGTATCGGCGTGTGTGCTGGCAATGGTCGCAGCCGTATCGGCCTCGCTAACGCCAAGCCCTGTAAAGGTTTGGCGCATGGTGGCAAGCGCACCGGCGGGAATATCAAAACCGCCCGTCTGGGCAAAACCGGAAAAAGCCTCGGCGGTATCAGAACCATCGCGGCCCACGCATTCAAAATACAGCCGCTCAAAATTAGAAGCGATCTGGATATCCATGGCCGGACTAATCGTGGCCATAACATTGCCAAGCGCATAGCGGCCCTGGCTGAGCATCCGGGCCAGAATGTCATTGCCATTGGTGGCGACGATGATGCGCTCGATGGGCAGACCCATCTGTTTGGCAACAAAACCGGCAAAGGCATCGCCAAAATTGCCGGTTGGCACGGCAAAGCTGACGGGACGTTCGGGCGCACCGAGCGCTGCGGCGGCCGTGAAATAATAGGCGCTTTGGGCGGCAATCCGCGCCCAATTGATCGAATTAACCCCGGACAGATCGACCGCCTTGCGGAAATCCTGATCCTGGAACATGGCCTTTACGATGGTCTGGCAGTCGTCAAACGTGCCCTGGACGGCAATGGCGCGGACATTGTCCTGCGCTGCCGTAGTCATAAAGCGGCGCTGAACCTCGCTGATGCGGCCCTCGGGAAACAAGACCACCATGCGCGCATGGCTGGCCCCGGCAAAGGCCTCAACCGCTGCCCCGCCGGTATCGCCTGAGGTTGCGGCAATTATGGTCATGGTGCGGCCCTGAGCGGCGAGGGCATGGTCATAGAGCCTAGCCAGCAATTGCATGGCCACGTCCTTAAAGGCTAGGCTTGGGCCGTGAAACAATTCCATCTGCCAGACGCCGTCATAGAGCTGGGTGAGCGGCGCAACGGCTTTGTGGGAAAAGCTGGCATAGGCCTTGGCGGTCATATCATCAATAACCGCGCGCGGTATGGAATCGCCCGCAAACTTGGCCAAGACCTCAGCCGCGACCTCGGCATAAGGCCGCCCGGCAAAGCCTGCCATCTCGGCGCGGGTAAATTGCGGCCAGGCCTCTGGCACATAGAGGCCGCCATCTGGGGCTAGGCCCGCCAGCACAGCATCCAAAAAGCCAATGGCGGGCGAGGCCCCACGGGTCGATATGTATTTCATCTCAATTCCGGCGTCTGCGGATCAGCATGCCGACATAAACACTGGCCAAGGCCGCGGCAAGGCCGAACCAGGTCAAGGCATATTCCAGATGCCGGTTGCTAATCTCGGGGGGGACAGCGATCGGGCGCAAGGCGGACATATCGGGATTGGTTGAGGTCTCAGCAAACAAGAAGACCGGGGCCGGATTGGCCGCGTTCAACGCCTTGGCCATGCCAGGGATATCGCGCGCATACCATTGGCCGCTTTGCGGCGGCGGGGTTACGAAATTGGCCTTGTCGGGCTGGCGCAGAATGCCGGTGATCAGGAGGACCTTTTGGTCGGCAAAGACGGCCGGACGCAGGATTTGGCTATCGCTGATGAAGCCTCGGTCCACAAGGACTGAGCCATAGGCCGAGGCGGTCAGGCTACAGGCCGAGATCAGGCGCACACCGGCCTGACCGTCCACAACGGCATAGAGGCTCAAGAATGGTGCTGTGGCCAGGCCCGGACACGCCACCGTGACCCGGGCAAAATCAATACGCGATCCGGGCATGAGCACGGCATTAATCGGCCGCGCGGGGGCGGTTTGCAGGGCCGCGATCTCGGCCAGCAGGGCCTGTTTCCAGGCCAGGCGCTGGAGCTGCCAATGCCCAAGGCCAATCAATACGCCAAGCGCTATAAGGGTGACGAGGGTCAGGCCATAAGGAAAGCCGAGGCGTGGCTTACCCGCCTGGGAAACGGGAGCCTCAGTCGTCATTCCGGGCCTGCGCTGCATGATTGTGAAATTGGAGGGCCAAGAGCACGCCCTTAAAGGGCCGCATCAGGCCAAGACACAGAAGGCCCGTGAGCGGCATCCAGACCACCACATGCACCCAGACCGGCGGATGCAGGGTAAATTCGGTGAACAGCATGGCAAAACCAATCACGATGCCGACAACCAAGATGACAAATACCGAGGCCCCGTCGCCGGGATCGGCCTCGGCCAGATTAAGACTGCAGGCCTCACACGCCCCGCTAACGGTTAAGAAACCGCTGAATAAATGACCCTCACCGCACTGGGGGCACCGGCCCGCCAGTCCCGCCAGCACGGGATTGGGTCCTGCCATCTAGGCTGCGCCAAAAATGACATAGATGAAGGCGAACAGGAACAGCCACACCACATCAACAAAGTGCCAATACCAGGCCGCCGCCTCAAAGCCAAAATGCTGCTTGGGGGTAAAGCCACCACGCATTAGGCGGATCAGGCAGACCGCCAAGAAGATGGTGCCGATCAGGACGTGGAAGCCGTGGAAGCCGGTCGCCATAAAGAAGGACGAACCGTACAAGCCGGCATTCGAGGCCTCTTCCGAATAGAACAGCTTTTCGGTCAAGATGTGGTGATATTCAAAGGCCTGAATGGCCGTAAACACTATGCCGAGCAGCACGGTCAGGATCAGGCCATTGCGGGCGCCCTTGCGATCGCCGGTCTGCAGGGCATGGTGCGCCCAGGTGACCGTCGTGCCTGACAAGAGCAGGGTCAGTGTATTGACCAGCGGCAGGTGCCAGGCCGAGACGGTCTCGATACCCTTGGGTGGCCAGGCCGCCCAGGCCATACGGACGTCTTCAATTGCCGAGGCAGTGCGGAAGTGATGGAACAGGGCCATCTCGAAAAAGATCCAGAACCAGGCGACAAAGAACATCACTTCAGAAGCAATGAACAAGATCATGCCATAGCGCAGGCCAATTGCCACGACGGGGGTATGGTCACCGGCATTGGCTTCCTTGATGACCTCGGCCCACCAGCCGATAAAGGTATAGATCACCCCAGCAAAGCCTAGGGCAAACAGCCACCAAGTGCCTTTTTCCAGACCAAACAGGCCCTTCATCCAGACCACGCCGCCTATGGCCATGGTCATGGCGGCGAGTGAGCCAACCAGAGGCCAGGGGCTCGGGTTTACGAGGTGATAATCGTGTTTGACAGCGTCTTGAGCCATATCGGGCCAACCCCTTGGTAGTGCGGGCCTGACACCAGGCAACCGCTAAGTCTTTACGTTATTAGCCTATAGCCCCGCGCTTGGCTGCTCGCCAAGACCCTTAAGGCGATTTGCCGGTGCGACTTGTCCGCCCGCCTTTATCTCCGGTGCCTTAGCGTCGGGAAAAAAGGTATAGGACAAGGTAATTTCATTAATGCCCTTGGTATCTTCGTCGGTCGCCAGTTTCGGATCGACGAAATAAACCACTGGAAATTCAACCGTTTGGCCTGGCTGCAAGGTCTGAGCCTTAAAACAAAAGCATTCCAGCTTCTGAAAATAGGCCCCGGCCTGATCGGGTACGACATTATAGGCGGCCCGGCCGATGGTTGCGGTATTTCCTGTATTGGTCACCTTAAAAAACGCAAGGCCGGTCGCCCCGATCTTCAAGGTCTGGCTGACCTGCTCGGCCTTGAAGGTCCAGGGCAGACCCCGAACATTAGAATCAAAGCGAATCGAGATCGGCCGCGCCAGAACCGTGCTGGGCGCAATCTCGGCCTTGCGCACTGCGCCGCCAAAACCGGTCAATTGGCAAAACGCCTTATATAGCGGCACAGAAGCAAAGGCCGCCCCGACCATTAGGGCAAAGACTAGGGCGCAGATCGCGGCCAGCCGCGTATTGCGACGCCCCTGGGCGGCCAGGCTCAGATCGCGGCTAGAGGGGGCGGTTTGCGACATTGCCACCCAACTTCACAATTGTGACGACAAATACCAGCATGACAAACGCCACCAGACCAATGGCTAGGGCAATATTGCGATTGCGCCGAGCCTTGGCCTGTTCGGGTGTTTCGGGCGTTGTGCGAAACTGGATGGGCTGGTCCATATTATCGGGCGCATTAGGCTTGGTCATCAATTGAACCCTTCCAGGAACGACAGGGGCGCGAAGGGCAAAAGCCCTAGCGTGCGCTCGGCCAAGAGCGCTGCAAACATTAAGAATAGATAAAGTATTGAAAAAGCGAACAGATTCCTAGCCGTCTTGGCCCCTGCCCGGACATCATACAGGCCCGCATCCAGACGTGGATCAACCGCGTCCCCGGCATGACTGCGGATAAGCCTTATCGCCAACAGCAAGAAGATTGCGCCGCCAAGGCTTGAGACCGCCAGATAGATCGGGCCGCCAAGCCCGGTCAGTGCGGGCAATTGGCAAACCGGGATCAGGATCAGGCTGTAGATCAAGATTTCCAGCCGCGTATGTTTGGGGCCCTTGACCACAGGCAGCATGGGCACGCCGGCCTTGGCATAGTCCTCAGACGTATAGAGCGACAGGGCCCAAAAATGCGGCGGGGTCCAAAGAAAAATGATCGCGCACAAAAGCCAGGCATTGGGCGGGGTTGAGCCACTCGCCGCCGCCCAACCAATCACCGGCGGCAAGGCGCCTGCTAGGCCGCCAATGACAATATTCTGCGGCGTCGAACGCTTGAGCCAGGCCGTATAGACCAGGGCGTAGAATAAGATGGTAAAGGCCAATAGGCTGGCGGCGAGCCAGTTCAGCGCCATGCCCATCAACATCACCGAGAACATGGACAGAACTATGCCGAGGGTTAGGGCATCGGCCCCCTGTACCCGGCCGGCCGGGACAGGCCGCGCCCGCGTACGCCGCATCTTGGCGTCAATATCGGCATCATACCACATATTGAGCGCGCCAGAGGCCCCGGCCCCGACCGCAATGCACAAGACGGCCACGGCAGCGAGCAAGGGGTGAACGGGTTTGCCGGCACAGATCAGGCCTGTCAGGGCTGTAAACACCACCAAGGACATGACCCTAGGCTTCAACAGGGCCAGATAGTCCTGCCACCGCGCGACCTTTGGCGCAGAATCGGCGGCGGGCGCGTCTCCTTGCAGGTCAGGTGTGGGCACGGCGGCCGCAGATTGGGTCATGACAGTTGAAAACTTCTTTGTCCAAACGATCCGAAGGGCGCGGCATCAGCCCCTAAGCTGTCACCGCGCCCCCCAATGGTCTCAAATATCAGGTCTTAGTGACCGTCGTCCTTAATCACCGGCAGGGTATTGAACTGGTGGAAGGGCGGCGGTGAAGGCAGGGTCCATTCCAAGGTGGTGGCACCCACGCCCCAAGGATTGGCCTCGGCCTTACGGCGACGGATGGCGGCTTCCAGCAAGACGATCAGGAAGACCGCGACGCCAACCACCGTGACCTCATAGCCTACAGTCGAGACGTGGTTCCATTTGGCAAAGGCCTCTGGATAATCCACATAACGGCGCGGCATGCCCTGCAGACCCAAGAAGTGCTGCGGGAAGAAGATCAGGTTCACGCCGATAAAGGTGATCCAGAAGTGCACGGCACCGAGGAACTCGTTGTACTTCACGCCCCACATCTTCTCGAACCAGTAATAGAAACCGGCAAAGATGGCGAACACAGCCCCAAGCGACAACACATAATGGAAGTGTGCCACCACATAATAAGTGTCGTGCAAGGAGTAATCGATGGCCGCATTGGCCAGGACCACGCCGGTCACACCACCGACCGTGAACAGGAAGATAAAGCCCATGGCCCAGAGCATGGGCGTCTTAAAGTCGATCGATCCACCCCACATGGTCGCGATCCAGGAAAAGATCTTAATCCCGGTTGGTACGGCAATGACCAGGGTCGCTGCGACGAAATAGGCTCGCAGATTAATGGTCATGCCCACCGTATACATGTGGTGCGCCCAGACGAGGAAGCCGACAAAGCCAATGGCCACCATGGCATAGGCCATGGCCAGATAGCCGAAAATTGGCTTTTTGGAGAAGGTCGAGACGATGTGGCTGATAATGCCAAAGCCTGGAAGGATAAGAATATACACTTCTGGGTGACCAAAGAACCAGAACAGGTGCTGGAACATCAGCGGATCACCGCCACCGGCGGGATCAAAGAAGTGGGTGCCGAAATTGCGATCGGTCAGCAGCATGGTGATGGCGCCGGCCAGCACAGGCAGGGACAGGAGCAGCAAGAAGGCCGTTATCAAGACCGACCAGGCAAATAGCGGCATACGGTGCAAGGTCATGCCCGGCGCACGCATGTTAAAGATGGTGGTGATGAAGTTGATCGCACCAAGGATCGAGCTGGCCCCGGCAAGGTGGATCGATAAGATCGCCAAGTCCATGGCCGGGCCCGTATGCCCTGTTGTGGATAGCGGCGGATACATGGTCCAGCCCCCACCAAACCCTCGTCCAGGCCCGCCATCGGCGAACAGGGAGGCGCAAAGCAGGACCCAGGACGCCACCAATAGCCAGAACGAGATATTGTTCATGCGCGGGAAGGCCATGTCCGGCGCACCGATCATGATCGGCACAAACCAGTTGCCAAAGCCGCCAATCATGGCGGGCATGACCATGAAAAAGATCATGATCAGGGCGTGGGCCGTGACCACGGCATTATAGCCGTGCTTGGTCTGCTCAATAATACCGAGCAGACTAATGGTCGAGGAAGGGCTAAAGATCTGGATGCCCGGCTGATCCAGCTCGAGGCGGATCAGACCTGACAGGGCACCGCCAACTAGGCCCGCCATAATGGCGAACAGGATATAGAGGGTGCCAATATCCTTGTGATTGGTAGAGAAGAACCACCGGGTAAAGAATCCCGGCTTGTGATCATGGTCATCATGACCATGGGCGTGAGCGGCCGAATTTGCCATTGTCTTGCGCTTCCTTAGACGATCAGTTCAGGCCGACCGGCTTGGAAGCCGTGTCGATCTGGGCGATTTTTTGCGGGGCGGGGGCAGCCTCTGCTGCGGCAGGCGCGGCGGCAGCGGGCGCAGGCGCCATGACAGCTGCAACCGGTGCAGACTTGGGGGCCTTGCTGGCAACCCAGGCGTCGAATTCAGGCTGAGTGACCACCTTGACCTGAATGGGCATGAAGGCGTGATCGGAGCCACAAAGCTGTGTGCACTGGCCATAGAAGGTGCCGGTCTTTTCAGCCTTGAACCAGATTTCATTGACCCGACCAGGAATGGCTGAGGTCATGACCCCAAAGGCGGGCACGAAAAAGGCGTGGATCACGTCTTGGCCGGTTACCAAGACCCGCACCGTCTTGCCAACGGGCACGACCATGGAGGCATCGGCGGCCAGACGATAGGGCAGGTTTTCCTTCTTGGCGTCCGCTTCGCTGAGCATGACCGAGGTGATCTCGTCGATCTTCTGGTCAGGATAGGCATAGCCCCAGTACCATTGATAGCCATTGACCTTAACCGTCAGGTCCGGCTTAGGCATGTCGTGATAGGCAAACAACAGCTTGAACGAGAAGATCGCGATAAACAGCAAGATGCCGACCGGCACCAGGGTCCAGACGATTTCGAGCAAGGTATTGTGGCTGAACTTGGCAGGCACGGGATTGGCTTTGGAATTGAAGCGGACAATCACGATGATCAGCAAGGCCAGAACAAACAGGCTGATCACGGTAATGATCGGCAGCAATATGGCATTGTGGAAACCATGCGCCGAATGCGCCAGAGCCGAATTAGCCGGCTGCAAATCAATGCCCCCGGGTGTGGGTTGGCCGATCAGGTCAGCCGCATAGGCCTGAGCGCTAAAAGCTGCCCCAGCCAGCATTGCGGCGAGGCCAGCAGCCCGCGTGCGTAAATTCATTCCCAAAGCCCTCATATTCCTCGACGACCATTTCTTACCGGCACGGACCCCTAGAAAGGTTCCCCATACCGAGTGACATAACCCGACAGACGCCCGTGGCCAGAGCCCTAACATAGGGCCCAATTGTCGCACCTTGGCCGCAAGCCTGCCGCATTGCTCGAATAACCTGGCCTGCATACGCATTGTTCCGCCTCTTGCCAAGACGCCAGCATGCTCAAGAATGGTTTCAAGTTGGCGACGGCGCGCCTATGTTGGCCATATAGTCGTCTTTTTTCGGACCCAAGCTCATGACCCTCCCCGCTGCAACGCCGCCCTTGCTTGAATCCAATGGGGTTGATCCCGAGCGCGCTCGCACGATTCTTGCCGATGCCCTGCACGGGGCCGATGATGGCGAGCTTTATATGGAACGGTCCGAAAGCGAATCCTTCGTGTTTGACGATGGCCGCCTGAAATCGGCATCCTATGATTCGGGCGAGGGTTTTGGCCTGCGCGTGGTGGCAGGCGAGACCGCAGGCTATGCCCATGCCAGCGAAATCACCGAGGCTGCCATTGGCCGGGCCGGTCAGTCCGCCAGCCTAGCCCGGCGCGGCTATAGTGGCAGCGCCGATCTGGCCCCGCGCCAGACCAATGAGCGGCTCTATTCCGATGCCGACCCCCTGGCCCAGCCCAGCTTTAGCGGCAAGATCGAGCTTCTGCAGGAAATCGACGCCTTTGCCCGCGCCCGCGATCCGCGTGTGGTTCAGGTCATGGCCTCGGTCGCCGGTGAGCGGCGCACGGTCGAGATCTTGCGCGCCGATGGCCGCCTGCTGCGCGATGTCCGCCCGCTGGTGCGGCTCAATGTCCAGATCACGGTCGAGCGCGATGGCCGGCGCGAGTCGGGCTCGTCGGGCGCCGGTGGCCGCGCGGGCTATGAGGCCTGGATTTCGCCGGACAAGTGGCAAGATCAGGTCGATGAGGCCCTGCGCCAGGCCCTGGTCAATCTCGATGCCATTGCCGCGCCTGCGGGCGAGATGGATGTGGTGCTTGGCCCTGGCTGGAACGGGGTCCTGCTGCACGAGGCGGTTGGTCACGGGCTTGAGGGCGACTTTAACCGCAAGGGCATTTCAGCCTTTTCAGGCCGCATGGGCGAGCGGGTGGCGGCCAAGGGCGTCACCGTGTTTGACGATGGCTCGATTGCTGGACGGCGGGGCTCGCTAACCATTGATGATGAGGGCACCCCGACAGAGCGTACCGTCCTGATCGAGGACGGCATATTGGTTGGCTATATGCATGACCGCATGAGCGCGCGTCTGATGGGTCTTGCCGCCACCGGCAATGGTCGGCGTCAGTCCTATGCCCATATGCCCATGCCGCGCATGACCAATACCGGCATGATGAATGGCACTGTGCCCCAGGCCGAAATGATCGCCTCAATGAAGCGCGGCCTCTATTGCGCCAATTTCGGCGGCGGCCAGGTCGATATCACCAATGGCAAGTTCGTGTTTCAGTGCACCGAGGCCTACCTCGTCGAGGACGGCAAGATCACGGCCCCGGTCAAGGGCGCAACCCTGATCGGTGATGGGCCGAGCGCCCTGACCCGGGTCGAGATGATCGGCGATGATTTCGACTTCGATCCCGGCGTCGGGGTCTGCGGCAAGGGCGGCCAGAGCGTACCCGTCGGGGTCGGCCAGCCCTCACTCAAGATCAGGGGCCTGACCGTGGGCGGGACGAGCCTTTAGGGCCAGCCCCCCAACCTATTTCACCCCGTGCGCCAGCTTTTTCAGCCAAGGGCTGGCTATCGCCATCACTATGCCAAGGCCAATCGCCCAGATGCCTATGGTCTGGAAGACGGCGCTATAATTGGCCAGCGCGCCCTTGGGATCGAGCACCTGTCCGGCCACGGTCTCGGTCGCGGTCAGATTGGCAACAAAGCCGCCCAGATACTGGGCCCAGGAACTGGCCAGGAACCAGACCGCCATAATGGTCGAGACCACGGCGGGCACGGACAGCTTGGTCATTTGCGACAGACCAACCGGGCTTAGGAAAAGCTCGCCTGTGGTATGGAACATATAGGCTAGGGCCAAGAAGATCAGCGGCACCTTATAGGCCCCGTCAGCGAACTTGACGCCCGCAACCAGAATCAAGAACCCAATCCCGACCTGAACCAGGGCCAGCGAAAACTTCATTGGCGAGGACGGATCCAGATTGCGCCGCCCCAAAAACGCCCAAAGCGCAGCAAAGGCCGGGGCAAACAGCAAGATAAAGCCCGAATTAAACGACTGGGCCTGGGACGCCGTCATGGCAGACCCGCCCGGCAAGGCCAGCTGGGTATTGCGATCCGCAAACTGGTTAAGCGAAGAACCGGCCTGTTCAAACAGGGTCCAGAACACCACCGAAGCCCCAATAAGCACCAAGGCCAAGATCATCCGCGCGCGCTCAACCGGCGTGCATTTTGTCGCCATAAACCAGGCCAGATAGCCCAGAATAATGACCGAGCCTGCACCCAGCATATAACCCACCGAGGCATTTTTCTGCACCAGCAACCAGACCAGGCCCACGCCAAGCACGCCCAACAGATAGATCAACCATTCGGTATTGAGCGGGCCCAGTATGGGCTTGGCAAGCTTTACCGGCTCAGGCGGCTCGCCCTTACCCTCGAGCATGGGCTTGCCGAGCATAAAGACCACCCAGCCCGCCGCCATGCCGATCCCGGCAAGGCCAAACCCGGCCCACCAGCCAATTTCTTGGCCCAGACGCCCGCAAACAATAGCCGCAACAAAGGCCCCCAGATTAATGCCGTAATAATAGAGGGTGAAACCGGCATCGCGGCGCGGATCGTTTTGCGGATAAAGCTGGCCAACGATCGAGGAGATATTGGGCTTCAAAAAGCCAACCCCCATAATGATCAGGGACAGGGCCAGGAACATGATGTCCTGATAAATCTTCGGTCCCTTGACCACCGATAATTCATAACTGCCCTTGGTCAGGGTCGCGGGAATGGGCGCGTTCGCAGGCAGGCCCTTGATCTGAAGATCACCAGCCTCATTGGCCCCAAATGCATATTCGGCGTCGGCGACCTTGAGCTTGACCTCGCGGTCCGCCGCACGGCCATGGACGACAAATTCATAACGCGCGCCCTGATAATTCAAGACCTGGGTTGCGGGAGCCCCTTCAATCGCCATGGCCCCGTGACCGGCGACCAGCAAGAGCGCGCCAAAGGCAATGGCCTTGCGCATGCCAAGAAACCGGTCGGCAATCAGGCCGCC
>CANGCO010000032.1 GCA_947452365.1 Caulobacteraceae bacterium | reverse complement strand
GCCCGGCGATACGCTTCGGGTCAGCGTCAAGATCAAGGAAGGCGAGCGCGAGCGCGTCCAGGCCTATGAAGGCGTCTGCATTGCCCGCTCCGGCGGCGGCATCCATGAGAATTTTACCGTGCGAAAGATCTCGTTCGGTGAGGGCGTCGAGCGGGTATTCCCGCTTTTGTCGCCCATGATCGAATCCATTGAGGTCAAGCGTCGCGGCGTCGTTCGGCGCGCCAAGCTCTATTATCTGCGCGATCGTCGCGGCAAGAGCGCCCGCATCGCCGAGCGCCAGACCGTCCGTGCCCCCAAGGGCACTGTCGTGGCCGAGACCGCCGAAGACTAGTCTGTTAAAGAGCCATGATCTGAAAAACCCCGGTGGAAACGCCGGGGTTTTTTGTGGTTGGACAGGTTTCGTTGCAGGTCGCAATCCCGCCTCTGGCCATGCCGCGCAAAATCCCTTAAATCCCCGGCCATGACTGGCAAAACACTCTATGACAAGATCTGGGATGCGCACCGGGTGGCTGACGATGCCAATGGTGAGACCATCCTTTATATTGACCTGCACCTGATCCATGAGGTGACCACGCCCCAGGCCTTTGCAGGCCTTAAGGCTGCGGGAAGGCCTGTGCGCAGGCCAGACCGCACCCTAGCCGTGGCCGATCACAATGTGCCGACTGAAAACCAGGCGGCCGGGACAGGCGCTGTGACCGATGCCGAGGCGCGGCTTCAGCTTCAGACCCTCGAGCGCAATGTTGCCGCGGCCGGGATTGAGTTCTTCCCCATGGGCGATATTCGCAATGGCATTGTACATGTGGTGGGGCCTGAACAGGGCCGCAGCCAGCCGGGCATGACCATTGTCTGCGGCGATAGCCATACCTCGACCCATGGCGCGTTTGGCGCGCTTGCCCACGGTATTGGTACGTCCGAGGTTGAGCATGTGCTGGCGACCCAGACGCTGCGCCAACGCAAGGCCAAGAATATGCTGGTCTGGGTTGAGGGCACGCCTGGCCCGGGCGTTGGGGCCAAGGACTATGCCCTAGCCCTGATTGGTATGATCGGCACCGGCGGTGGCACGGGCTCTGTGATCGAATATGCTGGGCCTGCGATCGAGGCCCTGTCGATGGAAGGGCGCATGACCCTTTGTAATATGACGATTGAGGCCGGGGCCAAGGCCGGTCTGATCGCGCCCGATGCCAAGACGTTTGACTATATGCGCGGCCGACCCGCAGCCCCCAAGGGCGCGGCCTGGGAAGCGGCAATGACCTATTGGACCGCGCTTTATAGCGATAAGGATGCGGTCTTTGACCGCGAAATCCGCATTGATGCGGCGGCCCTAACCCCGCTCGTGACCTGGGGCACAAGCCCGCAAGATGTAGTGCCTGTGTCTGGCCATGTGCCCGACCCCAAGGATGCGCCCAATGCTGAGCGCGCCAGCCAGATTCAGCGGGCGCTTGATTATATGGGCCTCACCGGCGGCCAAGCCATTAACGAGGCCAGGATTGACCGGGTGTTTATTGGGTCGTGTACCAATAGCCGGATCGAGGATTTGCGCGCGGCGGCCAATGTGGCCAGAGGCCGCAAGGTCGCCGATCATGTCCGGGCCATGGTGGTGCCGGGCTCTGGCCTTGTGCGCGAACAGGCCGAATCTGAAGGTCTGGACCTGGTCTTGATCGCAGCTGGTTTTGACTGGCGTGAGCCGGGCTGTTCCATGTGCCTTGGCATGAATCCCGACAAGCTGGCCCCCGGCGAGCGCTGCGCCTCGACCTCCAACCGTAATTTTGAAGGCCGCCAAGGCCCGGGCGGCCGCACCCATTTGATGAGCCCAGCCATGGCGGCAGCGGCGGCGATTGCCGGTCACCTGATCGATGTGCGCGACCTGCCCCCGCTTGACGCTGAGACGAAAGAGGCCTGAATCATGAAGCCCTTTACCCGCCTAGATGCCCGCGCCGCGCCGCTCGATATTGCCAATATTGATACTGACCAGATCATTCCGGCCCGGTATTTGAAGACCGTCGAGCGTACGGGCCTGGGCAAGGGCCTGTTTGCCGCCATGCGCTATGAGGCCGATGGCACGCCCAAGCCCGATTTTGTGCTCAATCGCCCGGACTATCAGGGCGCGGGCATATTGATTGCTGGTGATAATTTTGGCTGTGGCTCCAGCCGTGAGCATGCGCCCTGGGCCTTGGAAGATTTTGGCATCCGCTGCGTGATTGCCACCAGCTTTGCCGACATTTTCTATAATAATTGCTTCAATAATGGCCTCTTGCCGATTGTCTTGCCTGTGGACGATGTCCGCAGCCTGATGGACGAGGCCAAGGGCGGCAATCATGTGTTCAGCGTCGATCTCGAGGCCCGGACCGTGACCTTGCCTTCGGGTCGTGTGGTTAGCTTTAACCTCGATGCTGGGCGGCAGGAAAAGCTGGTCAAGGGCCTCGATGCCATTGGCGAGACCTTGCAGCATGTCTCGAGCATTGATGCGTTTGAACAACAGCGTCTTCAAACTCAGCCCTGGGTCGCGAAGTGATTGTGATTGTCGGCACGGTCCGGATTGACCCGAACATGATCGAGGTCTTGCGCCCAGCTATGGCGGCCATGGTCGCGGCCTCGCGCGCCGAACCGGGCTGTATCGATTATGCCTATGCCCATGACCTGCTGGAACCCGGTCTTATCCGGGTTTCGGAGGCCTGGACCACCAATGAGGCCTTGGCCGCGCATTTTACCACGCAGCACATGGCGACCTGGCGTCAGGCCTTGACGGCTTTGGGGCCGCTTAATCGGCATTTAACGGCCTATGAGGTTCAATCCAAGCGCGCGATCTAGGCGCAGTCTGGTCGATCCCCATTAAGACTGTGTTGTCTGAATCCAATATATTATATTTACCGCTATCCAATCACAGACCGAGGCCCCGATGAAAACCCTTCTGCTCCTGCCTGGCGATGGCATTGGTCCCGAAGTCTGTGCCGAGGTGCGCGGCATTGTCACAGCCCTGATCAATCGGGCCGGTCTTGAGCTCAAGATCGAAGAGCGCCCGTTTGGCGGGGCCAGTTATGACGACTATGGCACGCCCCTGACGGTTGAGGCCATGACCCTGGCCAAGCGGGTTGATGCGGTCTTGATGGGGGCTGTGGGCGGCCCCAAATGGGCCGGGGTCGGCCGCGATGTGCGCCCCGAGGCTGGGCTATTACAACTGCGCCAAGAAATGGAAGTGTTTGCCAATCTGCGCCCGGCTATTTGTTTTGACGCGCTTGCCGATGCCTCATCCCTCCGCCGGGAAGTGGTGGCGGGCCTAGATATAATGATTGTGCGCGAACTGTGCGGCGGGGTCTATTTTGGCCAGCCGCGCGGGATCGAGACCTTGGCTGACGGTCAAAGGCGCGGCTTTGATACCCAGGTCTATACCACCAGCGAGATTGAGCGCATTGCCCGCGTCGCGTTTGAGCTGGCCCGTACCCGTGATAACCGCGTCACCAGCGCCGAAAAATCCAATGTCATGGAAAGCGGGCTTTTATGGCGCGAAGTGGTCACTGACCTGCATAAGCGCGACTATAGCGATGTTAAGCTCGAGCACATGCTGGCCGATAATTGCTCCATGCAATTGGTGCGCAATCCCAAACAATTTGATGTGATTGTCACCGATAACCTGTTTGGCGACCTCTTATCGGATCAGGCCTCGATGGCCACGGGATCAATCGGCCTATTGCCATCCGCGGCGCTGGGCGAGGCGGGCAAGCCTGGGCTTTATGAGCCGATCCATGGCTCGGCCCCCGATATTGCTGGTCAAGGCGTGGCCAATCCGATTGCCGCCATCTTGTCATTTGAAATGGCCCTGCGCTGGTCGCTTGGCCGCGCCGATCTGGCTGACCGGCTTTATGCGGCGGTTGAGTCCGCGCTCAATCAAGGCGCTCGCACCCGCGATATTGGCGGCACCCTAACCACAGCCCAGATGGGTGAGGCGGTCTTGGCCGCGCTTTAAAGGGCCTCTATCCGCTCTCTAGGCCAGCGGGCGGTCACAATCGCCCCGCCCTTTGGGCCATTGCGAAACCCCACTGTGGCCCCGGTGCGCTCAAGCAAGGTCTTGGCAATGAAAAAGCCAAGACCCATGCCCATATGGCCAGATCGGGAGTCTTCGCCACCGGGGCGGCTGGTCACATAGGGCTCGCCAAGTTTTAGCAAAATATCGGACGCAAAGCCCGGACCGTCATCGCGCACCTCAATGCCAATGGTCCGGTCGTCAAACCTGGCCGTAACAACCACCTTTGCCCGCGCAAAATCCACGGCATTTTCAGCCAGAGAAATCATGGCATGCAGGACTTCGGGCATGCGCTGAATATCGGGCACAACACTGCCGGGCTTGCCGTGGACCAAGGCCTCGACGAAAATCCGATCGTGCAGATAGGGCTCTGCCACCTCATCAACAAATTGCTTTAGGCCCATTCGGCCATGGACCAGATCGCCCGTCTCGGGCTCTTGGGTTAATTTGCGCAGGATGTCGCGGCAGCGTTCGGCCTGGGATACCAAAAGCTCGGCATCTTCACGCAAGGACCCTTCCGGCGATTCGCGGACCATCTCCTTGGCCACAATCGAGATGGTGGCCAGCGGTGTGCCCAGTTCATGCGCGGCCGCAGCCGCTAGGCCGCCAAGGGCCGAAAGCCTTTGTTCCCGTGCCAGCACAGTCTGGGTCATGGTCAGGGCCAACTCCATTCTGGCCGCCTCGGCCGAGGCCTGCCAGGCATAGCCCGCGGTAAATGCAATGCCGGTTATGGTCGCGACCGCCATACCAAACCGGTAGAGCAATGGAAAATCGATGGCTGCCCCATCCGTCCAGGGCAGGGGCAGGGACCAGAGGCTAAGCACCAAGGTTGCCAGCCCGGCCAAGGTGCCCAAGCCAACGGCATACCGACCGGGCAAGGTTGCGGCGGCGAGGGTTACCGGCGCGATCAAGAGCAAGGAAAACGGGTTGGCTATCCCACCGGTCAGATAGAGCAGGGCGGTCAACTGGGCTATGTCCAGACCCAACTGGATGGTTGCCTCCCAATTTTTCGCCAGTCTTTGATTGGGCGAGCCCAGCAATAAAAGAATGTTTAGCCAGGCGCTCAAGGCCACCAGGCTAAGGCACCAGGCATAGGGAATATCAAAACCCAGGCCAAGCCCGACCACCAATATGGCTATGGTTTGACCGCCAATCCCCAGCCAACGCAGCACAATAAGGGTGCGAATCCGCAACCGGCCGCGATTAAACCGGCCATGCCACAAAAGATCGCTGCCCGACCACGGATTGGCAGATCCCGCTGGCGGCGCCGTCTCAGAAATCTTGCTAGGCCTAGGCATTAGGGGGTCCAATCGGCAAACCGAGACACAAGCCATAGTCATGTATTATGTATGGTCCAGCAATCTAGCGCGTTTTTTGCCAGATAGCCTAGGAGACCGAGCTTGACCCGACTTCGCATGATCGTGAGCCTTGGCTGTGTTTTGCTGCTCCTCGGCCTTGCCGCCTATAGCCTTGTGCAGCCATCGATGCAGCGGGCGCCGGCCCCCGCGGCCGATGTCCAGATCGGTGGGCCGTTTCAGCTGGTCGACCAGGATGGGCGGCGGGTCGATCAGGGCCTGCTCAAAGGCAAATGGACGGCGGTGTTTTTTGGCTTCACCTATTGCCCAGATGTCTGTCCCACCACCTTGCAGACCCTCGGCGCGGCCGCCAGTGTCTTGGGTGCATCTGCGAAGGATTTGCAGATTGTGTTTGTCAGTGTCGATCCAGGCCGCGACTCGCCCAAGGCCTTAAAGGCCTATCTGGCCAGCCCAGGCTTTCCCAAGGGGGTGATTGGCCTGACCGGCACGCCGCAACAGGTTGCTGATTTAGCCAAGGCTTACCGCGTCTATTTTGCCAAGGAGGGCGAGGGTGAGACCTATCTGATTAATCACACATCCCTGATTTATCTTATGAATCCTGACGGGAAATTTGCCAGGGTCCTGGCCTATGGCCTCACGCCCGACGAGACCGCCAACCAGATTCGCCTGGCCATGGCCGAGCATTAGCGACGCCTAGAAGCGTTTGGCCAAACCTTGTTTTGAATCTGGAGATAGACACGGCTTAGGGTTTGGGTGTTATGTTGCGCTGCACAATGTAACTTGGGGGCGCAGCCATGCTGTATTCGGTTCACGAAGCGACCTATTATGCCACGGTGCCCTTGCGGGCGGCGGCGCGGATAACCCGCGAATTTTGGCGTTCGGCGCTTAATCCTGCGGCCGAGACCCAGCTCGGCAAGACCCTGTTTGCAGCGGCGGATCTGTTTTCCAATGTCACGCGCCGCTATGGCAAGCCGGACTGGAAGTTGGACACCATAAGCATTGAGGGTCAGTCGGTCGGCGTGACCCATTCTGTGGTCTGGGCCTCGCCCTGGTGCAAGATGCTGCATTTTCGCCGCGATCCTGCCGATATGGCTAGGCTTGGCCGACCAGCAAAGTCCCCGCCAGTCCTCATTGTCGCGCCCCTATCGGGTCATTATGCCACCTTGTTGCGCGGTACGGTCGAGGGGTTTTTACAGGACCACGAGGTCTATATAACCGACTGGGTTAATGCCCGCGAAGTGCCGATGCTTCAGGGCCGGTTTGATTTTCACGACTATATTGACCATGTCCGGTCCATGCTGACGCATCTGGGCACACGGGCGCATGTGGTCGCGGTTTGTCAGCCGGGACCGCCGGTTCTGGCGGCTGTAGCCTTGATGGCCGAAGATGCTGATCCTTGCCGCCCAGCCAGCATGACCTTTATGGGCTCGCCGATCGATGCGCGCCTATCGCCGACCGTGACCAATAAGCTGGCCGAGGACCGCCCCTTTGCCTGGTTCAAGTCCAATATGATCTATACGGTCCCGGCGCCCTATGCCGGCATGATGCGGCGGGTCTATCCAGGCTTTGTCCAGCTCTATAGCTTCATGTCGATGAACCAGGAGCGCCACCAAGAGGCGCATGAAAAATACTTCAAAGATCTGGTCGCGGGCGATGGTGATGAGGCTGAAAAGCACCTTGAATTCTACGACGAATACCTGTCGGTTCTGGATCTTACCGAAGAATTTTATCTGCAAACCATCGATTATGTGTTCCAGGCCTATGCCCTGCCCAAGGGTGAATTGATGCATAGGGGTCGCCTGGTGCGGCCAGACCAGATCACTGATATTGCCCTCATGACGGTCGAGGGGGCCAAGGATGACATATCCGGCGTCGGCCAGACCCAGGCGGCACATGCCCTATGCACCGCGATCGGTGAGGATATGCGCCAACTCTATGTCCATCCCGATGTCGGCCATTATGGCGTGTTTAATGGCCGCCGGTTTCGTGAAGACATCTATCCTAGGGTTCGGGACATGATCGCCAAGGCCCAGGCGGCTCAGGTCTAGTCAAGCCTGACCAAAGCGGTTTAAGCTTCTGATCCATGGTGTTTTTTCGTCGCCAGTCTCAGTCGCATACAGGCCTTCAAGACGGTGATCGTCTGGAGGTGGCCGGTGTTGCTGTGCTTTTGCGCGTTAGTGCGCGGGCAAGGCGGATCAGTCTTCGGCTTGACGCTGGCCGACGCCAAATCATTGCCACTGCCCCGAGCCTAAAGGATTTGCAAGGCGCAGCCGCTTTTGCCCATCAGCGCCAAGAATGGATATGGGCCCAGATCCAGGCCTTGCCGACCCCCATGGCGCTTTGCCCGGGCCACAGCTTGACCGTGCTTGGTCAGACCTGGCGGCTGCAACAGGCCAGCGGCGTGCGCAGCCCGGCCCAGTGGCTGGAAGACGGCGATGATCGGGTGCTCGTCTGCGGCGGCGCAGATGAGGGGGGCTTTCGCCGCGCGGTCTTGCGCGCCCTGCAGGCTAGGGCCTTGGACATCTTGCGCGAACGCACCCAATTTCATGCCCAACACCTGAACCAGCCCATGCCGACCGTGGCGGTCATGGATGCCAAGGGCCGCTGGGGCTCGTGCAAGCCGAGCGCGCGCCGTGGTCTTGGGGCCGCCGTGACCGTGGGCCAGATCCGCTATTCTTGGCGACTAATCCTAGCCCCGTTCGAGGTGCTGGACTATGTCGCGGCGCATGAATGCGCGCACCTGATTGAAGCCAATCACGGGCCCAGATTCTGGGCTCAGGTCAAGACTCTGGTCGGCGATCCAAGATCTAGCCGGGCCTGGCTGCGCAAATTTGGCCCTGATCTCCATGCCGTGGGGGCCTTGGGTGCCGCGCCTAGTTGATGGCTGGCTGAGCCGGTTCCGGCGCTGTAGCGGTGGTTTCCGCCACAGGATCTGATGACTGTCCGATTAGGTCGCCGATTGGGTCGGGACCTATGGTCGGATCGCCCGGAATGGTCTGGACATTGAGCCTTGGCAGGGCTGTGGCCATAAAGCCGTACCAGATCTCGGCCGGGGAACTGCCGCCGGTGATTTTTTTCATCGGCGTATTGTCATCGCGCCCGACCCAGACCGCAGCCGTAAAGCCGCCCGTATAACCGACAAACCAGGCATCCTTATAATCACTCGTGGTACCGGTCTTGCCGGCCAGGTCATAGCCAGGAACCCGGGCGCGGGTGCCGGTGCCGCTGATCAAGACCTGGCGCAGCATCCGGGTCATTTCCGGCAGGGCGGGCGTGCCAATCACCGAGACCTTGGGCGGTTTGACGACATTGTGATCATAGAGAATCTTGCCCGCCGCCGTGCGGATGCGCTCAATGCCATAGCCCCTGACGGCAAAGCCGCCATTGGCAAAGGGTGAATAGGCTTGGGCCATTTCCAGGGGGCTGACCTCGACCGCGCCCAGGGCCATTGAGGGGTCGGTCTGGATGCGCGAGGTTATGCCAAGCCTGCGGGCCGCGGCCGCGACCTTATTGGTGCCAACCTCATTGGCCAGACGCGCTGCCACGGTATTGACCGACTGGGCCAGCGCGGTTTCCAAGCTAATTGTGCCGAGATATTTACCCGTATAGTTTTTCGGCTCCCAATTGCCGATGGTCAGGGGCTCGTCGACCACAGTGTCATCTGGGGTTTTTCCAGCCTCCATGGCCGCCAAATACACAAACGGCTTGAAGGCCGAACCGGCCTGTCTGCGGGCATCGGAGGCGCGGTTAAACTGGCTTTCGGCATAGTCGGCGCCGCCGACAAAGGCGCGCACCCGGCCCTCACCATCCATGGCCACTAGAGCCGCCTGTTGCACGCCGCGCGTTGCGCCGTCGCGGGCCGTGATCTGGCGCACCGCCCGCTCGGCCCCGGTCTGGACCGGCAGATCGAGTGTGGTCTCGACCACTAGGTCTTCGGTTGGCTGGCCGACAAGGGCGCGCACCTCCTCGTCGATCCAGTCGATAAAGTATTGCGCCCTTTGGCTGGCCAGGGTTGGGGAGACCCGCACCGGGGTCGCAAAGGCTAGGCTGCGCTGCTCATCGGTAATAGCGCGGTTTTCAACCATCTCATCGAGCACGACCGTGGCGCGGCGCTCGGCGCGGGCCTTGTCTGATAGGGGGCTATAGCGCGATGGGCCCTTCATCAGGCCGGCTAAGAGCGCGGCTTCTCCGACCGAAAGCCGCGTAGCGGGCTTGTTAAAATAGCGCTGGGACGCGGCCTCAATGCCATAGGCCCCGGCCCCGAAATAGACCCGGTTCAGATAGAGGGCGAGGATTTCCTTCTTGCTGAACTTGGCCTCTAGCCAGACCGCCAAGATTAGTTCTTGAACCTTGCGGCGCACGGTTTGGTCGGGCGTCAAGAACAGGTTGCGGGCCAATTGCTGGGTAATGGTCGAGGCGCCGCCGACAATCCGCCCGGCGCGGGCATTAGTGATGGCGGTACGGACAATGCCGATCGGGTCAAAGCCGAAGTGATAATAAAACCGCCGGTCTTCGATCGCGATAAAGGCTGCAGGCACATAGGCGGGCAATTCGTTGAGATTCACCGGCGGCGCATATTGCGTGCCGCGCACGGCGACTAGGCCGCCTGAGCGGTCCAGATAGGATATGGAAGGCTGGCGTTTGACGTCGAAAATCTTGCTGGTGTCAGGCAGGTCGGTGGCAAACATGGCCAGAAATGCGACCAGAAAGATCAGGCCCCAAACGCCAAGCACGGCGGACCAATAGATGGCAGCCTGAAGGGGGGAACGGCGCGGCCTTGAACCCTTGGGCCGAGGCGCATCCTGCGTGTCCCTTGGTTGCGATCCGTCAGACTGCCCGTTCGTCATTTATGTTCCAACCTTTTGCGGCTCAGGCCCAGACTTGTGCTTAACCAGTTTGGAGATAATCCTCTACAAGATTGACGAAACAAGGTCCAAATCCGCTGATCAAGACAAACACGGTTGCGCAATTGGCACAGGTGAAGGACGTTCAGTCACCGGATTGTAGCCAATGGATCGCGCCCCTATGACCAAAACACGATATGCACACCAAGCGCGCCTTCTGGCTGCGCTTTGCCTGTTTGCGGGCCTATCGGCCTGTGCCAGCCAGGCCGGGCAAGAGGGCCAGGCCTGGGTGCCCGGGCCAGCGGGGGCGGCAACCACTGCGCCCAAGGCCGAGGATCTAAAATCCGATCTGGCCGCGTGCCAAAAGACGGCGCAGTCGTCTCAAGGCCAGCAGGTGGATTCCTATTCAGACCCCCGCTATGGCGCGGTCAATGCCATGACGGCGGCCCTTGCGCGCAACGAAATGGGCAATGACGCGCGCGAAAATGGCCAGCGGGCACGGATGACGCTGTGCATGTTGGGGCGCGGCTGGGTCCAGTCAAAATAGGCCCAATGCGCCGAATCGATAAGCCCTAGATTTGATTATATTTTTAACTATCTTTGCGAGATATTTGACCATATTCCCGTGATCCAAAACACTCAGGGCGCGGCATTTTTTAGCGTAACGTTAACTATCATTGCTAAGGTCTTAAGACGCGCATCACTTACCCCCTGTATTCAACAGTTTCTTAACGAAAAACACGCGGCTGAGGCCATTCGGGCAATTGACGTTTGACCCCCTCTATGGCCCCTTATGGTGGGTTGGTCAGTGGGTCCCCACAAGATGTAGTGTCATCGAGTGCAGGCGACGGTGCTGACAGCTTCGGCGCTGGCCATTATGGCCTTTGGGGGTATGGATTGAATTATGATCGGTAGTGAAGCGATTTCGCCGCAGAAGCGGCAGCGGGAAACACGGTATGATTCGACCCGTCCGGGCGAGCGGCCGCAATTGCAACTGGTGCGTAAGGTCGAGGTTGACCGGTCTAGGGATGCCCTGCTGACCGATTTTGGTAAGACGACGCTGGAAGACCGTTATCTGCTGCCGGGCGAGTCCTATCAGGACATGTTTGCGCGCGTGGCCACGGCCTATGCAGACGATGCCGAACACGCCCAGCGCATTTATGACTATATCTCCCAGCTCTGGTTCATGCCTGCGACCCCGGTCCTGTCCAATGGCGGGGCCGATCGCGGCCTGCCGATCAGCTGTTTCCTCAATTCGGTGTCTGATAGCCTCGAAGGCATTGTCGGCAGCTGGAACGAGAATGTTTGGCTCGCGGCCAATGGCGGCGGTATTGGCACCTATTGGGGCGGGGTTCGCTCGATCGGCGAGCGCGTCAAGGGCCAGGGCCAGACCTCGGGCATTATTCCCTTTATCCGGGTCATGGACAGCCTAACCCTAGCCATTAGCCAGGGCTCGCTGCGCCGTGGATCGGCCGCAGTTTATCTGGATATCTATCACCCAGAAATTGAAGAATTCCTCGAAATCCGTAAGCCTTCGGGCGATTTCAATCGCAAGTCGTTAAACCTGCATCACGGCATTTCGATCACGGATGCCTTTATGGAGGCTGTGCGCGACGGCACCGATTTTGGCCTGCTTTCGCCCAAGACCGGCGAAGTGGTCAAGCTGGTGGATGCCCGCACCCTGTGGCAAAAAATCCTCGAGATCCGCCTCCAGACCGGCGAGCCCTATCTGATCTTTTCTGACACGGTCAACCGGGCCATGCCCCAGCACCAGCGCGATCTGGGCCTGTCGGTGCGCCAGTCAAACCTATGCTCAGAAATCATGCTGCATACGGGCCCTGACCATGTCGGCAAGGAGCGCACAGCGGTCTGTTGTCTGTCCTCCCTGAACGCTGAGTCGTTTATGGAATGGCGCGAGCACCCAACCTTTATCGAGGATGTTTTGCGCTTCCTCGATAATGTCTTGCAGGACTTTATAGATCGTGCGCCGCCGGCCATGGAGCCTGCGCGTTATGCCGCCATGCGCGAGCGTTCTGTGGGTCTGGGCGTAATGGGCTTCCATTCCTTCTTGCAGTCCCAGAATGTGCCGTTTGAAAGCGCCCTGGCCAAGTCTTGGAATATGCGCCTGTTCAAGCATGTGCGACGCGAAGCCGACAAGGCCTCACGCATCCTGGCCGAAGAGCGCGGCCCCTGCCCTGATGCCGGCGATAAGGGCGTGATGGAGCGGTTCTCGCACAAATTGGCCATTGCCCCAACCGCCTCGATCTCGATCATTTGCGGCGGTACCTCGGCCGGTATTGAGCCCATTCCCGCCAATATCTATACCCACAAGACCCTGTCGGGCTCGTTTGCGGTCAAGAATCCCTATTTGGAGCGGGTTTTGGACGCCAAGGGCACCAATTCAGACGAGATCTGGAGCAGCATTCTCGAAAACGAGGGCTCGGTGTCACATCTGGACTGTTTGTCAGCCGATGAAAAAGACGTGTTCAAAACCGCTTTTGAGCTGGACCAGCGCTGGATCGTCGAACTGGCCGCAGACCGCACGCCGGAAATCTGCCAGTCCCAGTCTTTGAACGTGTTCCTGCCCGGCGATGTCGATAAGTGGGACCTGCACATGCTGCATTATTCGGCCTGGGAGCGGGGGGTGAAGTCGCTCTATTATCTGCGGTCTAAATCGGTACAGCGCGCCTCGTTTGCCGGCTCAGAAACCCTAGAAGCGGTCGAGCGGATGGAGCATCCCAAGACCGATTATGAAGAGTGTCTGGCCTGCCAATAAATTAAAATATTGATCAATATCATATAGCCCCCGAAAGCCCGCTTTCGGGGGTTTTTTCGATAGTCATACTGATTTTATTGTACTTTTCAGACCGCATTAGGGGTTTGATCATTGCTGTGGGTCATAAGGCTGTGCTTGGGTTGGGCTCCTGTCGGGGGGTCGGCTAGGCAGAGGCTTAAGATCTATGCTGTGCGTCACCAAGCGCGGTTTTTATTGGTGCAGGGCCCTGCTCCTAGTTTTGGGCGAAGGGCTGATCTGCGCGCTGCCCGTTGAGGCGCGGCAAGTCGCCAAGCCGGGCTATCGTCTCGCCCCGATCGCGCCGCTCCATACCAATCTTATTGTGCGCTCGCTGCTAAACACACAATGGCACCCGCTTGGCTTTTCATTGCCAGGCCCCCCGGCGCTGGAAAGTGAGATTGGCGGTCGCAAGGCCTTGACTGGTATAGGCCTAGACGGCCCGCGCCTAAGGCTTGGTAGCGGGTTCTTCATGCCCGTCTCTGTCGCTGCCGTCGGCGATAATGGTCATCTGGCCCAATCGCTGCAACCTATACCGGGTCAAGGCTTGGCCGAGTGGCGCACGGAAGAGGTTCGGCTTGGGGACCGCGGTCGGGGCACAGCCATCAGTGCCTTGCGCCTGAGCGTGCGGGCCCTTAAGCGGGTTCCGGCTGGTCTTGTACTGGGGCCTGATCTTGATAGGGAGGCGGGTGAGGCTCAATCCTTTGACGTGTCCTATATCCGGGGGTGGCCCTCGGCCTTGATGCTCAGGGCCGGTGCCTATGATCTAGATATTACGCCCCATGCCGGGCTTGGCTTCTCCGATCGAGGCGGCTCGGCTGAGGCCGGGGCCATGGTGCGTTTGGGTGCGGGGCTCGACACGCTTGGGGCCAGGCAGATTGCCGAGAGCCTTGGCCTCTCGACCGTGGACAGTCAAAGCTTTGGCGATCGGGGGCGCTGGTACTTGTTTGCCGCCGCCAGCGGCCGGGCTGTGGGTCTGAATGTCACCCCCGATGGCGCGACCGGCAATCTGCGTGGGTCGGGTTGGTCGATTGACCCCGCCGCTCGGATTATCTCCGACGCCCAGGCCGGGCTTGGCTGGCGTCAGGGGCCGATACAGGCCTCCTTGGGCTATCTGCACCGCGATATAAAGAACGCATTTGAGATCCGGGGCAGTGGGCGTGATGGCGATTCCCTGATCGCCCTGTCTTTTACCGTGCGCCCGCAGCAATAGGGCCTGCCGCGTCGCGCTGGTTCTTAAGGCCCTGTTATCCACATTTTGCGCAAGATGTTGTGGGCGTTCCGAAAGCAGGGACTATATGAAGTGGAAACGTCTGCTAACTTAAAAAACCGGCGCGGCGTAGAGCTGATTCGCCGAGCCTGATTTTGGAACCGTTCATGACCGCCTTGACCACGCCTTCGCGCCCCGGCCTGATCACCCGCCCAGGTCTCTTGACCCCGTCGGCGGCCTATAAGCCGTTCCGCTATCCTTGGGCCTATGATTTCTGGAAGCGTCAGCAACAGGTCCACTGGATGCCCGAGGAAGTGCCCTTGGGCGAGGACTGTAAGGATTGGGCGACCAAGCTCAATGACGGTGAGCGCAATCTTCTGACTCAGATTTTCCGATTCTTTACCCAGTCGGATATCGAGGTCGCTGACAATTATATGGAGCGCTATAGCACGGTGTTTAAACCCACCGAGGTGAAGATGATGTTGTCATCTTTTGCCAATATGGAGACCATCCATATTGCCGCCTATGCCCTGCTGCTCGAAACCATTGGCATGCCCGAAAGCGAATTTGGCGCCTTTCTTGAATATGAGGCCATGAAGGCCAAGCATGACTATATGGGCCAGTTCGGGGTTGGCTCGGACGCCGATATTGCCCGCACCCTAGCCATGTTTGGCGGCTTTACCGAGGGGCTGCAGCTGTTTGCCTCGTTTGCCATGCTGATGAATTTCCCGCGCTTCAATAAGATGAAGGGCATGGGCCAGATCGTGTCCTGGTCCGTGCGCGATGAGAGCCTGCACTGCGAGGGCATTATCAAGCTCTATCACGCCTTTAATAAGGAAACCGGAGTCGTCACCAAGTCGGTGGCCGATGACATTATTGATTGCTGTAAGCATGTGGTGGGCTTGGAAGACAAGTTTATCGATCTGGCCTTTGAGGCGGGCGATGTTCAGGGCATGACGCCCAAGGATATCAAGACCTATATCCGCTATATTGCCGATTGGCGCCTTCGTCAGCTGGAGCTGCCAATCGTCTATGGCATTGAGGAAAACCCCTTGCCCTGGCTGCAGGTCCTGTTGTCTGGTGTTGAGCATGCCAATTTCTTTGAAGCGCGCTCGACCGAATATTCCAAGGCTGCGACCACGGGCCAATGGCATGGGGCCGAAGGGGTCTGGGGCGAATTTGACCGCCTTTTGGCTAAGCGTACGGAAAACACCCTGCCAGCGGAATAGGCCAAGCCCTCTTTTCTATCGCCGCTATTTTGGGTAGAAATGCCCATGTCAGACCATCAAGATCCGCTGGCGATTATTAACCAGCTTGAAGGCCTCTATCAGGGCTCGGTTCGCGCCCTGCGCCGGGCCTTGGGGGAATATCTCAAGACTGGCCGCAGGCCTGATCCGCAATTGCGGGCCAAGGGCGCCTTTGCCTATCCAGAACTTCGCCTGATCCATGGCGGCGAAAAACAGCCCCGTCTGCACCGCGCCTATGCCCGGCTCAATACGCCCGGGGCCTATGCGACCACCATCACCAAGCCGGCCTTTTTTAAGGACTATCTGGCCGAGCAGCTAAATCTGTTAATCGCCGATTTTGATGTGGCCCTAGAGGTTGGCCCATCGCATCAGGAAATACCCTATCCTTACGTGCTCGATGGCGCAGAGGATCTGGCTCTGGACGGGGCTGTGCCGCTCGATCTGGCCCGTTGGTTCCCAACCACCGATCTGTCCCATATTGGCGATGAGGTCGTGGACGGGCTTTGGGATCTTGGCGCAGAAGACCATAGGCCCCTGTCCCTATTTGACGGGCTCAGGGTCGATTTTTCGCTGGCAAGGCTGAAACACTATACCGGCACACCGGCCGAGCATGTGCAGTCCTATGTCCTGTTCACCAATTATACCCGCTATGTCGATGAATTCGTGGCCTGGGGCTGTGCGCAAATTGCAGCGGGCGGGCCCTATACGGCCCTATCCTGTGCAGGCGGGGTCTTGATCGATGCCCAGACCCAAAACCCTGAGGCCGTGGCCGCTGCTGCGGCTTGGCGCCAACACCAGATGCCTGCCTATCACCTGATGGCCCCGGGCGGCCAGGGCATAACCTTGGTCAATATCGGGGTCGGGCCGTCCAATGCCAAGACCATTACCGACCATCTCGCCGTCCTGCGCCCTCAGGCCTGGATCATGATCGGCCATTGCGGCGGGCTGCGCCCCAGCCAGACGATTGGCGATTATGTATTGGCGCATGCCTATTTGCGCGATGACCATGTGCTTGATGATGTCTTGTCGCCCGAAATCCCGATCCCGCCGATTGCCGAGGTCCAGATGGGCCTGCAAAGGGCTGCTGAAATTGTTACGGGAGAGAGCGGGGAGGCCCTGAAAAAGCGCCTACGCACTGGCACGGTGGTGACCACAGATGACCGCAACTGGGAGCTTCGCTATTCGCTATCGGCGGTGCGCTTTAACCAGTCGCGGGCCGTGGCGATTGATATGGAAAGCGCCACGATCGCGGCCCAGGGCTATAGGTTCCGGGTGCCTTATGGCACCTTGCTGTGCGTTTCCGACAAGCCCCTGCATGGCGAGTTAAAACTGCCCGGCCAGGCCAATCTGTTCTACGAACAATCGATCAATCAGCACCTAAAGATCGGCATTACCGCCATGGACCTGTTGCGCCGCGAAGGCACCCGCCTGCATTCGCGCAAGCTTAGAGCCTTTGACGAGCCGCCGTTTCGGTAAGGGCCTAGCCGCGCCCCAAAAATTCACAGATCAGGTCGCCAAGCGCCGGATCGCCGACCGCGGTCATATGGTCGCCTATGACCCGCTTAGCCTGAGCATGGGCAAACAGCTTGGCTAGGCCTTCCGGCGAGCCATTATCTTCGTCGTCTTGACCATTGATGATCAGGATCGGGGTCTCGATGGCGGCTAAGGCCGCAGGATCGACCCGCAATTGTGATTTCAAGACCTTGAGCATGGATAGGGGCGATAGGCCTTGGGCCGCCAGCATGGCAGCCATGCGTTGGCCAGCGGCTGGATTGGCCGACTGCGCGCCGTTCAAAAGACAGTCTTCGAAAAACGCCATACGGCTACCAATTGTGGTGGCCCCGGTATCGCCCATGCCGCCCATGACCAGTTTTCCGGGCCGAAAGCCGCGTACCAGCAGCCGCACCGCAGTGCGTGCGCCCATGGAATAGCCAACCATATCGACATCCCCAAGGCCCAGATGGCCGATCAGGGCCTCGACATCCATGGCCAAGACATCGGGCGGGAAGGCGGCATGGACATTGTGCGGCGCACTGGCCCCATGGCCGCGAAAATCTAGTCCAATCACCTTTCGGCCCATAGCCGCGATCTTGGCGGTAAGGCCAGGCCCGGTCCAGTTCAGCGCCGTGCTGGCCATAAAGCCGTGCAGGAGCAAGGTCGGGCGGCCTTCGCCGAGGGTGTGATAGGCCAGGGTCTGGCCATCAAAACTGGCAAAGGTGTGTGGCATGGTCATGCGCCATTATGGGACTTGTGTGAATTCTTTGTCAAAGGCTCGCCATACTGGTTTGGGGGCGCTAAGAAACGGTCCCATGAGCAAGCGCATCCTGGCCTTTGATGGCATTGATAACTTCCGCGACTATGGCGACTATGCCACGACGGCGGGCAAAACCCTCAAGTCCGGGCGGCTTTATCGCTCAGCCAATCATGCCATGGCGACCGATGATGACCTTGCGGGCATGGCCGCGCTGGGCATTGCCCATGTGGTAGATTTGCGCCGGCCAAGCGAACGCCTGCGCCAACCATCGCGCCGGCCCGCTGATTTTGTCGCCAATCTGATTGAAAATCACGAGGGTGATCAGCAAGAGGCCCCGCATGTCGCGTTTTTGCGTGAGACCGACCTGACCGAGGGCGAGGTCCATGCCTTTATGCTGAATTATTACGATAATGCCCCGTTTGAGCCCCGGCATCTGGACCTGTTTTCGCGCTACTTCCAGGCCATAGCCTCTGGCGATGGCCCGGTTCTGATCCATTGCGCCGCGGGCAAGGATCGCACAGGCATATTGGCGGCCCTGACCCATCATGTGCTGGGCGTGCATCATGACGATCTAATGGAAGACTATTTGCTGACCAATATTGCCGCTCGGATTGAGGCGCGCGCGCCCTTGGCTACAGAAATGATGCGCGAAAGCTTCGGCCGCGAGCCGTCTGCGGCCGCAGTGCGGGCCTTTTTAGGGGTCGATGCGTCTTATCTCGATAAGGCACTGGCCGCGATCAATACCCGATATGGCGATCTGGATGCCTATCTGGACACAGCACTCGGCGTTGATCGTGCGGTGCGCGACAAGGTCAGTCACCAACTCTTGGACTAGACCTCAAAACCAAAGACGCGTCCGTTGCCTCGGTTTGTAACCAAAACAACGGACGCGACCAGGACCTTGGACCTCCATCCAGGGACCTCATTTATGCCTGATTAAGGATTGGGTCTCAAATCACCAAGCTGTGATCCGGCGCTAATCGTGTCATTTTTGCAGACCTTTGGCCGGGCCCATGTTTTTGGCTGACAAAGGCTTCGCCGCGGTCCAACCTCTGATCAGGCAGGTGCGCAAAAGACGCGCCGCCGTGGAGGACTTATGACCAATCCAATACCGAGCTCACCCCTCTCCCGGGGCGAGAAGCCAGGCCCCCTGTCCTTGGGGGCCTTGTCCTGGGCCCTGCATCAGGGCGCGCGCGACCCGTATGTCATACTGATCACCATCTATATTTTTATGCCCTATTTCTCGACCGTGGTGGTTGGAGATCCGGTGCTCGGTCAGACCCTGGTGGCCTCCTATGGCTTTTGGTCGGGGCTTTTTGTCGCCTTAACCGTACCCCTGCTTGGGGCCTCTATTGACCGGCTTGGCCCAAGAAAGCCGGGTATATTGCTTGGCGTCGTCTTGATGGTGCCAATGATATTTGCGCTCTGGTGGGCCAAGCCCGATGGCACGGGCCTGGGTATTGGCGTGGTCATGATGCTAACGGCGATCATTTCGGTAATCTTCAACTATATAGAAATGCTGCATAATTCGCTTCTGGTACGCGCGGCGGGCCTCAAGGATGCGCACCGTGCCTCGGGCCTTGCCCTGTCCTGCGGCAATGGCTTGTCGGTTCTGACCTTGGTTTTTGTGCTCTGGGCGTTTGCCTTGCCCGGCAAGGTCGATTGGCCATTTATTCCGGCCCATCCCCTGTTTGGCCTTGATCCGCTCAAGCACGAGACCGACCGGATTGTCGCGCCCATGGCGGCCTTGATCTTTGCCTTCTGGACCATTCCGCTCTTCTTGTTCACCCCCGATGAGCCCAAGACCGGAAGCAGCTTTATTGAGGCGCTCAAGGGCGGGGCGCGCACCCTAAGGGGCATGCTCGGTACCCTGCGCGGTCATAAGGATGCGGCCATGTTTCTGGGCGCGCGGATGATCTATGTCGATGCCATGACCGCGCTCTTGCTATTCAGCGGCGTCTATGCGGCCGGAGCCATGCATTGGGGCGTGCTGGACATGCTGATCTATGGCGTGACCTTGAGCATGTTTGCCGTTTATGGCGGCTTTTTTGGTGGCTGGCTTGATGGCCGGTTTGGTCCCAAGCGCGCTGTCCAGGTCGAGATCCTTGGCACCATATTGTGCCTGATCGGCCAATTGGGCATGCGGCCAGACCGATTGTTTTATCTATGGTCCTATGATCCGGCCGCCCATGCCAAGGTCTGGAACGGGCCGTTTTTCACTACCCTGCCAGAAGTGCTGTATCTGTTCTTAGGCTTTGGCGTGGCCGTGTTTGTCACAGGCTCCTATGCCTCGAGCCGCACCCTATTGACGCGCCTGATTCCGGCCAATCAGACCGGCGCGTTTTTTGGCCTCTATGCCTTGTCAGGCACGGCAACCGTCTGGATGGGCTCAATGATGGTACAGTTGTTTACCAGCCTGTTTCATTCCCAGCAGGCCGGTCTTATGTCGATCGGCGGCATGATGATGATTGGCTTTGTCGCGCTTTTGTTCGTCAAGGGCGGTCAAAGACAGGCCGTGTGATCTAGCCTTGAGCGCAGGGTCGGGCTAAGCCGGGGTCATGCGGCAAAAGACCCTTGAAAAGTGCAGCTGGCGCGATCCGGTTCAGGTCCTTTCGGGCCTGACCGGGCGCGATCTGGTGGTTGGGCTCTTGTCCGATGGGGTGGGCCAGCGCGGCCGCTGGTCATACATCGCTGCCGAGCCCGCCGAGATCTTGCAGATTGCGCCGGGCGATCCGCGCGATAGCTTTGCCGCTCTGGACGCGTGTCTTGGCCCAATCGATGCGCTGCAATCGGGCCCAGGTCCTAGCTTTCCGCCGTTTCAGGGCGGGCTTATTGGCCTCGCCAGCTATGAATTGGGCGCAAGGGCTGAGCCGGTGGTCTTGCCTCGCGCCGATCCCTGGCCTGATTTGGTTTGCGGGCGCTATGACGGTCTGTTGGCTTTTGATCATCACGATCAAGTGGTCTGGGCCATTGGTGTGGGCGCGCAGTCCAAGGCTCTGGCGACCAAGGCCGCGGCTTGGCTGGACCTGCCGTCAAGGCCAAGCTTTGGGTCAGTGCTCGCATCGCCGCTATCCCCGATTATGAGCGCGGATGCCTATGAGGCCGCTGTGGCCAAGGTGATTGCCAAGATTGCGGCGGGCGAGATCTTTCAGGCCAATATTGCCCGCGGCTGGCAGGGGCGTCTGGTCGATGGTGCCCACCCGATTAATCTATTGCAGCGACTGAATGTCCAAAGCCCGGCCCCCTTTGCCGGTTATATGGCCTTTGGTGATCTGGCGCTTGTCTCCAATTCCCCCGAACGCTTCCTTCAGATCCAGCCGGGCAATCCAAGGCGTATAGAGGCCCGTCCAATAAAGGGCACGATTGGCCGAGGCCTGGATGTGCTTGAGGATCAAGGCCAGATCGAGACCCTGATCAATAGCGTCAAGGACCGGGCCGAAAACCTGATGATTGTTGATCTGATGCGCAATGATCTAGCCAGGGTTTGCCGTCCGGGCAGCGTCGCGGTGCCGCACCTGTTTGCCATAGAGACCTTTGCCAATCTGCACCATCTGGTCTCGACCGTGGTGGGCGAGGTCTTGCAAGATCTTGGCTTAGGCGCTGTCTTTCGCGCCACCTATCCGCCCGGCTCGATCACGGGCGCGCCCAAGGTTCAGGCCATGCAGGTGATTGCGGGCCTTGAGCCGCCGCGCGGCCCCTATTGCGGCAGCCTGTTTTGGGCGGGCTATGATGGCGGACTGGATTCCAGCGTGCTTATTCGCACCACCGCCTTTGTTCGTGACCAAGGCGGCTGGGCGTTTCAAACCCATGCTGGGGCGGGCATTATCGCCGATAGTGACCCGGTCGCGGAACGGCGCGAGACCCAAACCAAGATCTCGGCCATTGCCCTGGCCTTAAGCGGAGTCTTGGCATGACCACCAGTGTGCCCCTCAGCGATCGCGGCCTATTACTGGGTGATGGCCTGTTTGAAACCCTGCTGGCGCGGGACGGGGTATTGCAAGGCCCGCTTGAGCATTTGGCGCGTATGGCGCGGGGCTGCGCGGCGCTTGGCCTGCCCTTGCCCGATTCAGAACTCGCCTTAAGCCTGATGCAGGCTGCCATTGCCGATGCGGGGCTTGAGTGTGGTCGCGCCGCCGTGCGCCTGACCTATACGGCCGGCAGTGGTGGCCGGGGCCTTGTGCGACCGCAAGACCCCTCGCCGCGCCTATTCGCCACGGCAGCGCCTAGCCCCTTGCCCACAGCCCCGGCGCGGCTGGCCCTGGCCAGGGTGCGGCGCAATGCCAGTTCACCGACCGCCCATCACAAGACCCTGGCCTATCTGGACAATGTCATGGCCCGGCGTGAGGCCTTGGCGCAAGGCGCAGACGAGGCGGTAATGTGCAATACGGACGGGCACCTGGCCTGCGCCGCCGCTGCCAACCTGTTCTGGATCGAGGGCGGCGTGCTCTTCACGCCAGACCTCGATTGCGGGGCCTTGGCTGGCCTGATGCGGGCCAAGGTGCTGGCGGCGGCGGGCGCGCTTGGCCAGACCGTACAGGTCGTTAAGACGGGTGCTGACGCCCTCAATCAAGCCCAAGCCATTGCCCTGACCAATAGCCTCAATGGCCTTTGGGCCGTCAGCCATTGGCAGGGGCGGTCGGTTGGATCAGATCCTTTAGCCCAGCAAATCTTACAGACGCTAATAGACCAGGTGTCATTGAGCGCTTGAGCGCGTGCGTCAGCATCGGGGCCGAGCCAATCTGTGTTTGTACGGGGGTGCGCGTTTGGGGATTGAGGGCTAGACTTGGGGCCTTGATTTGCGGTTTGGTTCTAAGGTCATGTCTATGTCAGAGCTCTTGTCTGCCCCGACCACGGGTCCTGTGATTGCGGTTCATGCGGTCAGCCAAGCCGATTGGCCACAATTCTTGCATGATCATGCCGGTCCCTTGGCCGTGTTTGCCCAGGCGTGCAGCTTTAAGGCCAGGTCTGGCGATGTGCTTTTGGTGCCCAGTGCTGAGGGCCAGATTGAAAGTGTGGTATTTGGCCTAGGTGCGCCTGCATCTAATGCCGCCGCCGCGCGCAGCCTTCGCGCCCTGCCGAGCAAGCTGCCGCCCGGCCAGTATAGCCTTGCCCCGACCAAGCCAGACCTGGATGCGGCCACTGTGGCTCTGGCCTGGGCCTTGGGCAGTTATGGCTTTGATCGCTATAAGGCGAGCGGCTCCACGCCCAAGGCTATGGCCAAGCTGGTGGTCGGTGCGGGCGTCGATCTGGAAGCGGTTTCGCAATTGGCGAGGGCCTGTGCCCTGGCCAAGGACATGGTCAATACCCCGGCCAATGATATGGGCCCCGCCGAGATGGAGACGGCTGCCCGCAGCCTAGCGGGCCAGTTTGGCGCCGAGATTTCGGTCATTATCGGCGATGCGTTGCTGGTGCAAAACTATCCTGCTGTTCATGCCGTGGGCCGGGCATCTCACGAAAGCCGTGCTTCGCGCATGATTGAGATCGCCTGGGGCAGGCCAGAGCATCCTCTCATCTGCCTGGTCGGCAAGGGGGTAGTGTTTGATACGGGTGGACTGGATATGAAGCCATCTGCCGGTATGCGGCTGATGAAAAAGGATATGGGCGGGGCGGCCCATGCCTTGGCGCTTGGCCAGATGATTATGGCCGCAGGCCTGCCCGTGCGGCTGGTGATCCTAACGCCGGTGGTGGAAAATGCTATTTCGAGCGATGCCATGCGCCCCGGCGATGTCTTGGCTTCGCGCAAGGGCCTGACGATTGAGGTGGGCAATACCGATGCCGAAGGCCGCTTAATCTTGGCCGATGCCTTGAGCCGGGCCTGTGAGCTTGAGCCTGCCCTGACCATTGATCTGGCGACCCTGACCGGGGCGGCTAGGGTCGCCCTAGGCCCGCAAGTGATTCCGTTTTTCACGCCCGATGAGGCCCTTGGCTGCGATTTGGCAAAGGCTAGCGACACGACCGGTGATGCGCTGTGGCGGCTGCCGCTTTGGGCCGGATATGAGCCGTCCCTAGACAGCGATATTGCCGATCTAAAGAATGATCCCGATGGTTGGGCCCAGGCCGGGGCCATGACTGCGGCGCTTTTCTTGCAACGCTTTGCGCCAAAGGGCGCCTGGGTGCATCTGGACATCTATGCCTGGAACCCGCGCAAGCAGCCCGGTCATCCGCTCGGCGCTGAGGCCCAGGCCATATTGGCCCTATTTGCTATGATTAAGGGGCGCTATGCATGAGTGATCCGCGCCTAACCCTGCGCAAGGGCGGTATGGCCAGTCTGGCCCTGGAGGGCCGGTTAGAGGCCGATACCTATCGCGCGCCCTTGGCCATGCAGGTCTCGGCCCCGGTCGCGTCCTTGCGCATTGCGCCCGAAGGCGATGCCGAACAGGCTGATCAATTGATTTTTGGCGAGGCCTTTGACCTGATCGCCGAGGCTGACAGCTTTGGCTGGGGTCAGGCGCGGCGCGATGGCTATGTCGGTTATGTGCTTATGGAGGCCTTGTCCGCGCCTGTACTTGCCCCAACCCACCGCGTATCGGCCTTACGGACCTATGCCTTTAGTGAGCCCAGTATCAAGTCAGCGATTGTCGGGCTCTATAGCCTTAATGGCCTGGTGACGATCGAGGCGCGAGAGGGCCGGTTTGTTAAGGCGGCTAGGTCTGGCTGGTTTATCGATCATCACTTGTCGCAGATCGGGCAATTTGCCGATGATCCTGTGGCCATAGCCGAGCAGTTTCTCGGCGCGCCCTATCAGTGGGGTGGCCGCGAAAGCCTGGGCCTAGATTGTTCGGGTCTGGTACAGCAGGCATTTTACGCCTGCGGCCGGGCTTGTCCGCGCGATACAGACATGCAACAGGCCGCGTTTAGCCAAGAGATAGACCCCGCCAATCTTGTGCGCGGCGATCTGGTGTTTTGGCGCGGCCATGTCGGCTTGATGCGGGATGCGAGTACCCTGATCCATGCCAATGCCCATCATATGATGGTGGCCAGTGAGCCGCTTGATGTCGCTATAGACCGCATAAAGGCCGCAGGCAGTGGTCTGCCTACGGCCTTTAGACGATGGAGCCTTTCCGCCTAAAGACGGTTTAGGCCGTTGGCTTGGCCGCTTCAGCCGTTGGCTCTGCAGCGGGTGCTGCCGCTGGCGCCGCGGCTTCCGCCGCCGGCGCTGCGGCGACCGCTGGATTTGGCGCAGGTATGGGCAGGGGTGAGCCGAGGCTGTGCAGATAGGCAATCATATTGATGCGGTCTTCGGTCTTTTTCAGGCCGACAAAGCTCATCTTGGTACCGGCAATATATTTCTGCGGCGCGGTTAGGAAGGCATTGACGTGCTCATAGTCCCAGACCGGCTGCTTGGTGCCGAACTCAACCATACCGGCCGAATAGGCCATGCCCGCATGGCTGCCGGGCTTGCGGCCCAAAACGCCATAAAGGTTAGGGCCGACTATGTTTGGGCCGCCTTGCGCAAAGCTGTGGCAGGAGGCGCATTTCTTGGCCACGGCTTCACCCGCAGCAATGTCCGCCGTCGGCAGGACCGTGCCCCAATCGATTGGGGCCTCGGCCTTGGCCTCGCCGCCCGGGCCTGCGGCCTCGGCCACAGTGATTTCATAGCCCGCCTTTTCAACCGGCTTGGTCTCATAGACAATGCTGGTCAATTCACGAAGGCCGACAATGGCCAGGCCGGTCGCCAAAACGGCGCCAGCGATCTTGTTAAACCCCAGGTCGCTCATGTGT
>CANGCO010000031.1 GCA_947452365.1 Caulobacteraceae bacterium | reverse complement strand
TGCCGAGATTGAGACCGACAAGGCGACCATGGAGGTCGAGGCGGTTGATGAGGGCGTGATTGAGGCCTTGCTGGTGCCTGCGGGCACTGAGGGCGTCAAGGTCAATACGGTAATTGCCAGGCTGGCGGGCGAGGGCGAGGCGGTGGCTGTGCCGATCGCACCTGCGCCTGCTGTGCCCCCATCCCCGGCCTTGCCGGGACTTCCCCCAAGGGGGGAAGATTTGACGCAGCTAAATCCTCCCCCCCTGGGGGAGGGGGACCGCGAAGCGGTGGGGGGGGCTGACGCCAAGTCTAGCAGCCGCATCCCTGCCTCGCCCCTGGCCCGCCGCTTGGCGCGCTCGGCTGGGATCGATCTGACCTCGGTGTCCGGCTCTGGTCCGCATGGCCGGATCATCAAGCGCGATATTGATGCCTTGGCAGGGCGGCCTGTTGGTGCCAATTCAACCGCGCAAACCGTCCAGCCCGCCCGCCCGGCCCAGAGCCTGGAACAGATGGGCATTAAGCCTGGGTCTTATGATCTGGTCCCGCTTGATGGCATGGGCAAGACCATTGCTCGGCGCATGACCGACAGTTTCCGCGATGTGCCGCACTTCCCCTTAACCATCGATATTGAGCTTGATGCCCTGCTCGAGGCCCGCGCCCGGATCAATGCCGGTCTTGCCGCATCCGGGGTCAAGGTTTCGGTCAATGACCTGATTATTCGTTGCGCGGCGCAGGCCTTAAAACAGGTGCCAGAGGCGAATGCCAGCTATAGTCCAGACGGCATTGCCCGCCACCATCATGCCGATATTGCCGTGGCCGTGGCCATAGACGGCGGCCTGATCACCCCGATCATCCGCGCCGCCGAGACCAAGGGTTTGGCTGAGATCGCCACCGAGATGAAGGACCTGGCGCAGCGCGCCCGCGACCGCAAGTTAAGGCCTGAGGAATTCCAAGGCGGCACCTTCTCGATCTCTAACCTTGGCATGTTCGGCATTAAGAGCTTTGCCTCGATCTTGAATGAGCCCCAGGGCGCTATTTTGTCGGTCGGGGCGGGGGAAAAGCGGGCCGTGGTGCGCGGTGAGGCCCTAGCCATAGCCACGGTCATGACCGTGACCTTGACCTGCGACCACCGGGTCCTGAACGGCACAATCGGCGCAAACTGGCTCAATGCCTTCAAGGCATTGGTCCAGGACCCCTTGATGATGTTGGTTTAAGGATGACGACCATGGATTTTGACCTTGTCGTTATCGGCGCAGGCCCCGGCGGCTATGTCGCCGCCATCCGCGCCACCCAGCTTGGTATGAAGGTGGCGATTATTGAGCGTGAGGGCCTGGGTGGGGTGTGTCTGAACTGGGGCTGTATCCCAACCAAGGCCTTGCTAAAATCGGGCGAGCTTTATGAAACCCTCGGGCATTTGGAGCCCTATGGCCTAGCGGTCACTGGCCGGTCCTATGATTTTACCAAGGTGATTGAACGCTCACGTGGCGTATCCAAACAATTGTCGTCCGGCGTCGCCTTCTTGATGAAGAAAAACAAGATTGAGGTGATTGAAGGCACAGCCAAGCTGTCGGCCGGATCGCCTGCGCCCAAGATTACGGTCGCGCTTAAGGCGGGTGGCCGTCGCAGCCTACAAGCCAAGCATGTTATCCTTGCGACGGGCGCGCGCGCGCGGACCATCCCGGCAATAGGCTTGGCGCCGGATGGTGACAAGATCTGGTCCTATAGAGAGGCCATGACGCCCAAGACGGCACCTGGGCGCCTGATTGTTATCGGATCAGGCGCCATCGGTATTGAATTTGCTAGCTTTTACCGCTCGCTAGGCTCTGAGGTCACGGTGATCGAGGCCCTGGACCGGATCTTGCCGGTTGAGGATGAAGAGGTTTCGGTCGCGGCTAAGAAGGCCTTTGAGCGACGGGGCCTGAAATTCAAGACATCGGCCAAGGTCACCAAGCTGGCCAAGACCGCCAAGGGTGTGGCGATTGACCTAGAACTGGCGGGCAAGGCTGAGCGGCTCGAGGCCGATGTCGCCATTGTGGCCATTGGCATTACCGGCAATATCGAGGATCTGGGACTGGAGGCCCTGGGCGTCAAGACCGGCCGCGGTCATGTGGTGACGGGCCCGCACTGCGCGACCAATGTCGCAGGGCTCTATGCCATAGGCGACGTCGCTGGGCCGCCCTGGCTGGCGCACAAGGCCAGCCACGAAGGGGTGCACTGTGTCGAGCATCTGGCCGGTGAACAACCCGCCAACTTAACCGCACCAATCCCTGGCTGTACCTATGCTAATCCGCAAATTGCCTCGGTGGGCTTGACCGAGGCCGCGGCCAAGGCTGCAGGTCATGAGGTTCGCGTTGGCCGGTTTCCGTTCAAGGTCAATGGCAAGGCCATAGCTGCGGGCGAGACCGAGGGCTTTGTGAAGACCGTCTTCGATGCCAAGACCGGGGCCTTACTGGGCGCGCATCTGATCGGGGCGGAAGTGACCGAAATGATCCAGGGCTATGCCATTGCCATGACCCTCGAAGCCACCGAGGCCGAACTTATGGCCACGGTGTTTGCCCATCCAACGATGTCCGAGGCCATGCATGAGAGTGTGCTGGACGCCTATGGCCGAGCCTTGCACATCTAGGGCGTGTTTAGGTTTATGGGTGCAGGGGGGAGGGGTGCCGCTGGCGGCGCACAGCCCTTGGCCGCACCAAGACCTTTGAGATAGGCGCGCCTGACAGCGCCAGCGGCAATGGCGGCGCGGAGCTTTTTGCTATGGGCCTCGGCGCCGGTAAGCTTGCGCACCCAGCTGCGAAATGGCACCAGGCTTTCGGTTGCGCCGCGGACAGCGCTAATGGCGGCGTCGCCGGCCAAGACACTGCCGCGTTCGAGCAGGCCGGGATTAAACGGGCTTGGTGGTGTATCCAGATCCGCACCGAGCGCCTCATCCAGCGGCGCTATGGCGGCGGCCAAGGTCGTGCAAGTAATCACTGGCGGCGCCGTATAGGGCGTGAGCGCTGCGTCCAGCAAGATGGGCGGGATTGGGGTCTGGTTGAGATTGAAATCGCCCAGCGGCGCAATCACCGCATCGCCGAAACTATCCTTTTGCGGTGCGGACGGCGTGTTTGGGCTGTTCGGCACAGATCTAGGGGTTTGGACCTGGGGGGTCTGGGCCAAGGCTGCACCGCTCAAGGCCATCCATCCGATCAATGCGGTGAAAAGCGATTTCATGGTCAAAGGTTATATTCAAAATCATGGCACGACTAGGGCGTATCGGGCTTGCGGCAGAGGTCTTGCCCGCCTATGGTCCGCGCCGCTTCAAGGGGCCTTCGACGTGACTCGGATCCTCCCATAGCGGGCCGGTAGCTCAGCGGTAGAGCATTCGACTTTTAATCGAATGGTCGAGGGTTCGATTCCCTCCCGGCCTACCATTTTTCGCCAGACGGCGACCGTCCCTCATGGCCTTGGTGTTTTTCTGTTGGTGGCCTTAGTTTTTGGCTATTGCCTACTAGCAGGGTAGGTATTTATACACGGTGTGTAATAGTCGTTTGGGTTGTCGGTTCGGGCGAGTGCGTCCTAGCCCGCGCATCGGCAAGATGTTTTGCTCTAGTCTCTTGCCTTAGGACCCGTGGCCACCTTGATGACTTTAAGCGCCTCATCCAAGCGACTGTCCCCGTTTCGGAGACGTTCAGCGATACCGGGCTTTGGTATCACCCTGGGCGTGACCATTAGTCTTTTGTCGCTGGTGGTCCTGATACCCTTGGCGGCGGTAATCTTAAAGGCATCTGGTCTGGATGGGCCGGGCTTCATGGCGGCGGGGTTTTCCCCTCGGGCCATGGCCGCTTATCGTTTATCGTTCGGTGCAGCCTTTGCCGCCGCGAGTGTGAATGCGGTGTTTGGTGCCCTGACGGCCTGGGCCCTGGTGCGGTATGAGTTTTTCGGCAAGCCGATTGTCAATGCCCTGGTCGACCTGCCCTTTGCCTTGCCCACCGCCGTGGCCGGTATTGCCTTGGCTGCCCTCTATGCCCCCAATGGCTGGGTTGGACAGTATTTGGCGGCCATGGGACTTAAGGCCGCCTATACGCCCGTTGGCGTGGTTATCGCCCTGACCTTTATTGGTCTGCCCTTTGTGGTGCGCACGCTTGAGCCGGTTTTGCGTGACCTATCTGCCGATGTTGAAGAAGCCGCCGCAAGCCTCGGGGCCGGGCGGATATCGATTATTGGCCGGGTCATCTTGCCAGCCTTGGGCCCCGCTTGGTTGACCGGCTTTGCCCTATCCTTTGCCAGGGGCGTCGGTGAATATGGCTCGGTGATCTTTATTGCCGGTAACATGCCTTATAAGTCGGAAATTGCGCCCCTCTTGATCGTGATCCAGCTTGAGCAATTTAACTATCAGGCCGCTGCGGCCATTGCGGTTGTGATGCTGAGCGCGTCCTTTGCCATGTTATTGGTGATCAATACGGTCCAGGCCTGGGCGCGGAGATTGTCCGCATGAGCCCGCAAAATTCCACTCAAGACCCCTTATGGGTCAAGGCCCTGGTCTTGAGCCTTGTGGCCGCTTTCTTGGTACTGGTCTTGATCTTGCCGCTCGTTTCGGTGTTTGCAGAGGCCTTGCGGCGCGGCATTGATCCGGCCCTAGAAGCCATTGCCAATCCAGATGCCCTAGCCGCGATCAAATTAACCCTCCTAACCGCAGCCATTGCGGTGCCTTTTAATATTGTGTTTGGCGTCTGTGCCGCCTGGGCTGTGGCAAAGCATGACTTTGCCGGTAAGAGCTTGCTGATCAGTCTGATCGATCTGCCATTTTCCGTCTCACCGGTTGTGGCAGGTCTGATCTATGTGCTGATTTTTGGTGCACATGGCTGGTTTGGGTCCTGGCTGATTGATCACGACATCCGCATCATATTCGCCGTTCCAGGCATCATATTGGCGACCATTTTTGTGACCTTTCCATTTGTTGCGCGCGAACTGATCCCGCTGATGCAGGAGCAGGGCGTCGATGAGGAGGAGGCGGCCGTATCGCTTGGTGCTAATGGCTTGACCGCGTTTTTCCGCGTGACCACGCCCAATATCCGCTGGGGCCTGCTCTATGGCGTGCTCTTGTGCAATGCCAGGGCCATGGGCGAGTTTGGCGCGGTCTCGGTGGTGTCGGGGCATATTCGTGGCCTGACCAATACCATGCCACTGCATGTCGAGATTCTTTACAACGAATATGACTTTGTCGGTGCCTTCTCGGTGGCGGCGCTTTTGTGCCTGCTTTCGATCCTGACCCTAGTCCTTAAGGGCATATTGGAAGTCCTTCAGCCGCAGGTGGGTGCCCGTGGTCACTAAAGCCTCTCATTCCCATACGACGTCCCGGAGATACCCGGCCCCATGACTATTTCCATTCGCGCCGTCGAAAAACAATTTGCGCGCTATCCGGCCCTGCGCGGCGTTAGCCTTGATATTGAGCCGGGTGAGCTTTTGGCGCTCCTAGGTCCATCGGGTTCGGGCAAGACCACCTTGTTGCGGATTATTGCCGGGCTGGAGTTTCCAGAAGCCGGGCAGGTGCTGTTTGATCAGCGCGACGTGACCTTTGCCAGTGCAGCGGCGCGCCAGGTCGGGTTTGTGTTCCAGCAATATGCTTTGTTTCGGCACATGACCGTGGCCAAGAATGTCGCTTTTGGCCTCGATGTCCGCAAGGCCGCAACCAAGCCGGCTAGGGCCGAGATCAGCCGAAGGGTCGATGTATTGCTAGGCCTGGTCGAGCTAGGGGGCCTCGGTGGACGTTATCCGTCGCAATTGTCGGGTGGTCAGCGGCAGCGGGTCGCCCTAGCCCGGGCGCTGGCTGTCTCCCCTGAGGTCTTATTGCTGGACGAGCCGTTTGGCGCGCTCGATGCCACTGTGCGCAAGTCGCTGCGCAAGGAACTGCGCCGCATCCATAATGCCACCGGTGTCACGACCATATTTGTTACCCATGACCAGGAAGAGGCCCTGGACCTTGCCGACCGGGTCGCCATTCTCAATCTGGGTCAGATTGAACAGGTCGGCACACCGGCCGAGGTCTATGACAATCCCGCCTCGGCCTTTGTTTGTGGCTTTGTCGGTGAGGCCAATCGTTTTGAAGGTCATGTTGAAAATGGCCGTTTTGTCAGCGGCGCGGTCAGTTTTCCAGCGACCACCGCATCGGGGCCAAAGCTTGGCTTTGTGCGGCCACATGACCTGACCTTATCGGTCGGCGAAGAGGCCGGGTTTGATCTGCATATAGACCGGGTTATCGCCCAAGGTCCCGTCATCCAGGTCGAGGCCAAGACGACAGATCATCGCCGCATTGACGCTGCTTTTGCGCGCCAAGACGTCGCAAGCCTAACCGCGGGCACGACAATCCGCGTTACGGCCCGCAAGGCCCATCTGTTCGACCCGGTGGCCTAGCCCCCTAAGGCCCGTGCATTGAAGCTCTGCAGATCAGCCCAGGCCTTTTTCTTGGCGGTCGGTTGTTGCAACAAAAAGCTTGGGGTCATGGTGACAAGGGCTGGCAGGGTCTGGCCCTCGTCGCTGGCGGTCCAGTCGAACCATTGGCCTCTTAGGGCGAGGATGCCGTCTTCGCGGCCCAGCATGGCCCGCGCCGACGCAGCCCCCAGCAATAGCAAATACTGCGGCTGGATCAGGCCAATGGCGCGCTCCAAAAAGGGCTGGCAGATTTTTTGCTCGGCAAGGCTGGGCGCGCGGCCGCCGGGTGCATGCCAAAACACGGTATGGGTTAGGATGCAGCGGTCCTTGAGGCCAGCAGCCTGCAACATGCGGTCAAGCAATTGGCCCTCGGGGCCGGGCCTAGCCTCGGTCTCATCCTCGGCAAGCGGGGCCTCGGCAATAATCATGATCTTTGAAGCGGCTGGGCCGCGCCATAAGACCGGCTGGTGCGCTGGATTGCGGCGCAGACCGCAACCGTCAAAGCTGCCCAAGGCCTCAGTGAGGGCCTCGAGGGTCTGGGCCTCAGCCGCAAGGCTCTTGGCCTGTTCGAGCGCGGCGGCCTCGTTACTAGCCCGTTGCTGGGCGGGGTTTGAGGGGCGGGCGGTCACAAGATTGACGACAGGTGAAGGCGCAGGCCGGATGAGGCGCGCCGCTTCCGCGAGCCGATTGACGGGTTCATCCTCTAAACACACATCGATTCCCGCATCCGCCCAGAAGGCCAGCAGGCTTTCCATGGCGCTATGGTCGGAACGAAGGGGCGCAGTCGGGGTCAAATCTGGCTCGCAAACAGTATGCCGAGGGGGAAGCTTGGCGGGTGGGGCAAGAAAACATCAAGAAACAGGCCTGCGATCAGGGATTGCTCTTGACCCGGAACGCTCCACCTTCCGATAAGTTGCTGCAAGGATCAATGGCGCGTCGCTTCTGTGGCGCAAACTATTTTGAGGGGCCTGAACATGAGCGAAGCGATCGAACGCGAAGCGATGGACTATGATGTGGTTATTGTCGGCGGTGGCCCTGCGGGCCTGTCGGCGGCGATCCGTCTAAAACAAATGGCCGCTGAGGCGGGCAGTGAGATTTCCGTCGCCTTGCTCGAAAAAGGCTCTGAGGTCGGCGCGCATATTCTTTCCGGCGCTGTGATCGATCCCAAGGCCTTGGGCGAACTGTTCCCAGACTGGAAGGCCATGGGTGCGCCGCTCGAGACCCCGGTGACCAAGGACCGGTTTTTGGTGCTGGGGCCAAAGGGCGAATTGTCCCTACCCATGTTTGCCATGCCGCCCTTCATGCATAATCACGGCTGCTATATTGCCTCCTTGGCCAATCTGACCCGTTGGCTGGCGGCGCAGGCCGAAGAATTGGGCGTGGAAATCTATCCAGGCTTTGCTGCCTCGGACCTGACCTGGCGCGAAGACGGCTCGGTCAAGGGCGTGATTGTCGGTGTAGTCGGCATTGGCAAGGATGGCGTCAAAAAGCCAGATTATCAGCCCGGCATGGAGTTGAACGGCAAATATGTCCTTATCGCCGAGGGCGTGCGCGGTTCACTGGCCAAGGTCCTGATCAATAAGTTTGATTTGGCCAAGAATAGCGAGCCACAAAAATTTGGTCTGGGCATTAAGGAATTGTGGCAGGTCACGCCAGACAAGCACCAGCCTGGCCTTGCCCAACACAGCACCGGTTGGCCTCTGGACAATAATACCGGCGGCGGCAGCTTTATGTACCATTTTGGCGATAACTACGTCTCGGTCGGCTATGTGGTGCACCTGAACTATAAGAACCCCTTCCTTTCGCCCTTTGACGAGTTTCAGCGCTTTAAACAGCATCCCAGCGTGCGTTCGCACCTCGCGGGCGGCAAGCGCATTGCCTATGGCGCGCGGGCCATTACTGAAGGCGGCTATCAATCCGTGCCCAAGCTGACCTTCCCCGGCGGGGCCTTGATCGGTTGTTCGGCCGGGTTTGTGAATGTGCCACGCATCAAGGGCAGCCATAATGCCATGAAGACCGGCATGCTGGCCGCGGAACAGGCGTTTGCCGCGATCACGGCCGGGCGCGAAGGCGATGAACTGGTTGAATACCAGGCCGCCTATGAGGCCTCGTGGGTTGCCAAGGAACTGAAGCTGGTTCGCAATGCCAAGCCCTTGCTGTCGCGCTTTGGTACCTTCCTTGGCGGCGCGCTCGGCATGTTCGACATGTGGTGCAACACACTGCTTGGCGGCTTCTCCTTCTTTGGCACCATGAAGCATGGCAAGCCGGACTATGCCTATACGGGTCTCGCCAAGGATTATGAGCCGATTGTCTATCCAAAGCCCGATGGCGAGATTAGCTTTGACAAGCTGTCCAGCGTCTTCCTCTCTGCCACCAATCATGAAGAAGACCAGCCCGCGCACCTGACGCTAAAAGATGCCAGCGTGCCGATTGCCGTCAATCTGCCCAAATATGGCGAGCCAGCCCGGCTTTATTGCCCGGCCGGCGTGTATGAGGTCTTGTATGACGAGGCTGGCAATAATCCGCGCTTCCAGATCAATGCGCAAAACTGCGTGCATTGCAAAACCTGCGACATCAAGGATCCATCGCAAAACATCAATTGGACCTGCCCTGAGGGTGGCGGCGGACCCAATTATCCGAACATGTAAAGGCCAAGATTCGCGGTATGATGGGACCCGGTTCAAACCGGGTCCTTGCTACTCAACGCAAAATGGCTAAGCCTGTATCCATGATGATGATCTCGTATCGCCGCCTTCGTGTTTCGGTCGCCTTGAGCACCGTTCTTTTGCTGGGGGCGTGCGCCGCCGCAAAACCCTTGCCGCCAATTGCCGGTCTAGTTGCGCCCAGTCATGAGGCCACGCTTTATGGCCTGGTGCTCGCGGGTCAGGCCGCCTCGGTGGCGGGAGAAAATCAGGCCGCAGCGGACTATTTCGCTCAAGCCCAGGCGCTTGATCCAGAAAATAGTCAATTGGGCGAACGCGCGTTTGGCATGGCCTTGATGTCTGGCAATGTACCTCAGGCCGCGCAATTGGCCAGCGCCATGCCCAAAAATGACAGCCCGGTACGCGGTCTGGCAATCGTGGCCCAGGCCGTCAATGCCTTGGCCAGTGATCCGGCCAGCACAGGTGCCAAGGCCGCCGCCAGTCTGCTCGCCAGCAATGAGGTTAACGGCCCTTATCGTAATTCAGCCCTATTATTGTTGCCCTTGGCGGCAGCGGCGGCCGGAGATTGGGACGCTGGCCTGGCCCTACCGGCCTCTGAGGGTAATACAGCTGTGGCCTTGTTTGCTCAGGCCAACCAAGCGCTCTTGTATGAGCGGGCTGGTCGCAAGGCCGATGCCGCCAAGCTTTATCAGGCCCTGATCGCTGCCGATCAAGGCGGCAATTATCTCACGCTCGCCTATGGCGCCTTTCTCGAACGTCAGGGTCAACGCCAAGAGGCCAGGGATATTTATCAAGCCGCGCTGTTGGGCGATCCGCAAAATCAGACGGCTAAGGATGCCTTGAGCCGCCTTGAGGCGCGCAAACCTGCACCGCCCCTGGCGAGCATCCGCCAGACCGCCGCCTCGATCATGTTGGCCTCGGCCATGGCCTCGTCCAATCAAAGGCAGCAACAATCGAGCCTGATCTTTGCGCAATTGGCCTTAAGGCTCGACCCCAAGCGCGATGAAGCCATCTTAATGGCCGGTGAACTATTGGGCATGAATAAGGATCTCGAAGGCGCCCGCAGCATGTTTGCCAAGATACCGGTAAAATCGCCGCAATATACTCAGGCTCGTGCCCGGATGGTCTGGAGCCTAAACCAGGCCGGAGACCCCCAAGCGGCGATTGCCTTGGCCAGAGAAACCGTCGCCAAGTGCCCAAATGATCTTGTCGCCCTCACCACACTTGCCGATCTATTGCGCGTCAATTCGCTGTTTGAGGAATCGATTATTGCGGTCAATCAGGTCATGGCCAAGAAGGCTGAACCCAGCTGGGGCGATTATTTCAGCCGTGGCATGTCGCTTGATCGGGCGGGTCGCTGGCCCGAGGCCGAGCAGGACCTGAAAAAGGCCCTGGCCATGAACCCCAATGAGCCTGATTTACAAAACTATCTTGGCTATTCCTGGATCGAGCGGGGGGTCAGCCTCAATCAGGCCATGGACCTGGTCAAGCGCGCGGTCGAGGCAAGGCCAGACTCTGGCGCCATTACCGACTCCCTCGGCTGGGGCTATTATAAGCTTGGTGATTTCAAGCAGGCGGTTGAGCTTTTAGAGCGCGCCGCCCAACTGGACGCCAGTGACCCCGATCTCAATAACCATCTGGGCGATGCCTATTGGCGTACGGGCCGCAAGATTGAGGCTCAGTTTCAATGGAGCCGGGTCCTGAGCCTTTCGCCCAGCGATAAACTAAAGGTCGAGATCGAGGCCAAGCTATCTTCGGGTCTGCCGCCGTTCGAGCCTTTGCCCTTGGAACCGAAAGCCCCGCTTGAGCCTTCTCGGCCGCCGGTCCTGCCCAAGGGCGGAACGGCCACGTGACCCTAGCGGCGTTTGCTCCGGCCAAGATTAATCTTTACCTACATGTCGCTCCGCTGGGACAAGACGGCTATCATCCGCTCTCCAGCCTGATGGTGTTTGCCGATATTGGTGATCACATCTCGATTGAGGCGGCGGATGCCTTGAGCATTGAGCTAGACGGGCCGTTTGCTCAGGCCTTGCTTGACCAAGACCTCAATACCAATCTCGTCACCAAGGCGGTCTATAAGATCTTGGCGGCGGCGGGCGGGCCCATGCCGCCGTTTCGCTTACTGCTGAATAAGGTCTTGCCGGTTGGGGCGGGTTTGGGCGGTGGCTCGAGCGATGCCGGGGCGACCTTGCGGCTCTTACGCAGCGCCCTGACCCTCAAGATCAGTGATCAAGACCTACAGGACATGGCGGCGAGCCTTGGCAGCGATGGGGCCGCGTGTTTGTGGGGTGAGCCGGTCTTGGCGCAGGGGCGCGGTGAACAGATCAGTCCGATCATGGGCCTGCCGCCGCTCAATGCCGTTCTGGTCAATCCCGGCGTCGCATGCAGCACGGGCGCGGTGTTTGCCGCCTATGACGCTGCCGGGGCGGTGGGCGATGCCTGGGCGCCGGACCTGTCCAGCGCTTTTGCCAGCCTAGAAGAGACGGCGGCATTTTTAAGCTATTGCCGCAATGATCTTGAGGCCCCGGCCATAGCCCTGTGCCCTGAAATTGCCGATGTCCTGACAGCACTTCGATATGAGCCTGAAACCCTATTGGCGCGAATGTCTGGCTCGGGCGCAACCTGTTTTGCCCTATGTGCCAGCGATATTGAGGCTCAGGGCCTGGCGCAAAAGATTGAAGCGGCCCAGCCGCATTGGTGGGTGAGGGCCTGCCGGCTTGGCGGTCCTTGGCCGTTAAGCTAACCGACAACGAAAAACGGGGGCCCTCAAAAAGGACCCCCGTTTCGCATTCTAGCCCTGGCTTAGGTCCTAGTGCATGGCCTCGCCGTGCAGGGCGCTATCGAGACCCTCGACCTCGCCCTCTTCGGAGACACGCAGGCCAACCGTATACTTACAGATCATCAAGATGATGAAGGTGGCCAGGCCAGACCAGACAATGGTCGCGCCAACACCGATGGCCTGCTTCATCACGCTGGCACCATCACCTAGGCCATTGATCGCCTTGTCGGCCAACAGACCGGTCAGGAGGGCACCAATAATGCCGCCAATACCGTGCACGCCGAACGCATCAAGGCTGTCATCATACTTGAAGATCTTCTTGACCCAGACCGCGCCGACATAACAGCCCGCGCCTGCAACCAGACCAATAATCAGGGCCCCTTGTGGGTTCACAAAGCCAGCGGCGGGGGTGATGGCGACGAGGCCCGCAACCGCACCCGAGGCCAGGCCCAGCATGCCGGGCTTTTTGCGCTCAACCCATTCGACAATCATCCAGGCAATGGCGGCAGCCGCCGTAGCAACCTGGGTATTGAGCATGGCGGCCGAGGCAATGCCGTCAGCAGCCCATTCCGACCCGGCATTAAAGCCAAACCAGCCCACCCACAGCAAGGACGCACCGATCATTGTATAGACCAGATTGTGCGGGGCCATGTTTTCAGTGCCATAGCCCTTGCGCTTGCCCAGAACCAGGGCGCAGACCAGACCGGCAATACCGGCATTAATGTGCACAACCGTGCCGCCAGCAAAGTCCAGAACGCCAAGCTTGGACAAGAAGCCGCCGCCCCAGACCCAGTGGCAAATGGGGGCATAAACAAACACGGACCAAAGCGTGGTGAACAAAAGCAGGGCCGAGAATTTCAGACGCTCAGCAAAGGCACCGGCAATCAGGGCCGGGGTAATGATAGCAAAGGTCATCTGATAGGTGATCCAGAGCATTTCTGGCAAACCCTTGGCGGCGCTATAGGCGGTATCAACCCGAACGCCTTCCAGGAAAAAGGATTTAAAGCTGCCTATATAGGCCTGAAGGCCTGGATCATCATTGAAACCGAAGGACAGGCTATAGGTGCCGATCATCCAGATCACCGTCACCAGGGCGGTGATGGCAAAGGATTGGGCAACCGTGGCAATGACGTTCTTTTTGCGCACCATGCCGCCGTAAAACAGGGCAAGGCCGGGAATGGTCATCAAGAGGACCAGGGCCGTCGAGGTCAAGATCCAAGCCGCATCGCCGCTATTGAGTTCCAAGGCAACCTGGTGCGGCAGGAAGGTCGGGGCAGGGGCCTTGGCCTCTGCGGCGGCTGGGGCAGCTGCAGGCGCAGCCGCTGCCGGAGCCGAGGAGGCCGCAGGCGCCATGTCCTGTGCGTGGGCCGTGGCGGCGCTAAGCCCGCCGGTTATAAGGGCGGCGGCGAGAAGTGCGCCTGCCAGCCGTTTGATGGGTGTCCAAGTCATTAAGAAAATCCCCTATGTCTGTTCTTAAAGGGCCGAAGAGCCGGTTTCGCCGGTACGAATCCGCACCGCTTCTTCCAGCCCCAGTACGAAAATCTTGCCGTCGCCGATCTTGCCCGTGCCAGCAACCGACTTGATCGCCTCGATCGCACCGGCAACAGCGCCGTCATCAACAGCGGCCTCAAGCTTGACCTTGGGCACGAAATTGACCTGATATTCGGCGCCCCGATAGATCTCGGTCTGGCCCTTTTGACGGCCATAACCCTTGACCTCCGAAACCGTCAGGCCTTCTACCCCGGCCTTAACGAGTGCTTCACGCACCTCGTCGAGCTTGAACGGTTTAATGATCGCAATGATGAGTTTCATTCGGTCTTTTCCCCTGCCTATTGTCAGTTAAAATTCGCGCCCGAAGGCACGACCTATTGCGGACGATTGCCGCCTCACAAACACTATGTCCTGCGCACATGGCTGCATGTCCTGAACGGGACTTGAAGCATCCAACGAAAAATACGCCCAAAATTTGAGCTGCACTTTGTAAATGATCATAATTTGTGCAAATTTGGTCAGGTGTGGTCGAATCTTGGGCGATCGTTTTTGGAAATAGATTGGGAAATAAACGCGTTTGCTGCGGAATTGATCAATTTCAAGACTTTTCATTAGAATTATAGCGGCGGCACGCCCATCCCCCGATAGGCTTGCCCATGCGCGGTGAAGATTCTCGCGCTTGGGTGGGATTGTGGGGGTCGAGGCGCTTGATGCGCTAGGCCCTGCGCCTTATGGTCCGCCGACTTTTTTGAAGGTTTTGTTGCCCATGGCCGACTCTGTCGCAACCGCATCTGCATCCAAGCCTAGCCAGGGTCTGTCGTTTCAGAACCTGATCTTGACCCTGCATGACTATTGGAGCCGTCAGGGCTGTGTGATCCTGCAACCTTATGACCTAGAGGTCGGGGCAGGGACCCTGCACCCAGCCACTGTGCTGCGCGCGCTTGGGCCCAAGACCTGGAAGGCGGCCTATGTGCAGCCATCGCGCAGGCCCAGTGACGGACGCTATGGCGAAAACCCCAACCGCTTGCAGCACTATTACCAGTACCAGGTCATCTTAAAGCCCAATCCAAAAGACATGCAGGCGCTTTATCTTGGATCACTGGCCGCGATTGGGCTCGATCCTGCCCTGCACGATATCCGTTTTGTCGAGGATGACTGGGAAAACCCGACCGTTGGAGCCTGGGGCCTGGGCTGGGAGGTCTGGTGCGATGGTATGGAGGTTAGCCAATATACCTATTTCCAACAGGTTGCGGGCCTAGATGTCGATCCGGTCGCGGGTGAACTGACCTATGGGCTTGAGCGTCTGGCCATGTATGTCCAGGGTGTCGACCGGGTTTATGACCTCAGGTTTAATGATGCCGGTGCCAGCTATGGCGATGTCTTTCTCGAGAATGAACGCCAGTTTAGCGCCTTCAATTTCGAGGTCGCAGACGTGCCGACCTTGATGCGTCAGTTTGAGGATATGGAGGCTCAGGTCCATAATATCTTGGCCCATAAGGGCCCGCAAGGTCAGACCCTGGCCCTTCCGGCCTATGATCATGTGCTGAAAGCCAGTAATCTGTTCAATCTGATGGATGCGCGCGGCGCGATCGCTGTGGCTGAGCGTCAAAGCTATATTGGCCGTATTCGCGACCTGTGTAAGGCCGTCGCGCTGGCGCATGTGGAGGCGGGATGAACCTGCTCCGCTCGCCCCGCCCACAGATTTTGATCTAGGACACCATGCCCCAATTCCTGCTCGAACTGTTTTCGGAAGAAATCCCCGCCCGTATGCAGGCCCAGGCCGCACGGGACCTAGAACGCATGGCGCGTGAGCGTTTGGCCGAGGCTGGCTTCTTGCCAGAGGCCTTAACCAGTTTTGCCGGGCCCCGCCGCCTGACCCTGGTGGCCGAGGGCCTGCCGGTGGCCCAGCCTGATCGCAAGGAAGAGCGCAAGGGTCCAAAGGTCGGCGCGCCGCAAGCGGCTTTAGACGGATTTTTGCGCTCGACGGGCCTGACCCAGGACCAGCTCACCGAACGCGACGGCATCTATTTTGCCATTACCGAGAAAAAGGGGCGGCCAACGCCCGAAGTGATTGCCGAAATGGTCGAGGCCATTGTTCGCAATTTCCCCTGGCCCAAATCAATGAAATGGGGCACGGGCAGCCTGCGCTGGGTGCGGCCCTTGCAGCGCATACTGTGTGTGTTTGACGGCGAGGTTGTGCCGTTTGCTTTTGAAGGCCTTGAGAGCGGCGACTTAACCGAGGGCCACCGGTTTATGGGCTCACGCCAGCCCTTTCGCGCCCGCAATTTTGAGGCCTATGCCGCGGGCCTAGAGGCCAATTTTGTGGTGCTGGACGTGGCCGAGCGCAAGGCGCGGATCGTCAAGGGCGCAGAAACCCTTTGCTTTGCGCGCGGGCTTGAACTGGTTGAGGATCAAGGCCTGCTCGATGAGGTTGCGGGCCTGGCCGAATGGCCAACCCCAATCCTTGGCGATATGGACCCAGCGTTTTTGGACCTGCCGCCAGAAGTGATCCGCACCTCGATGCGCACGCACCAGAAATACTTTGCCGTGCGCAAGCCTAGCCAAGACGGGTTGGCTCCTAATTTCCTGGTGGTTTCGAATATTGAAGCCAGCGATGGCGGTCATCTGGTTGCGGTCGGCAATGCGCGGGTGCTGTCGGCGCGCCTGAACGATGCCCGCTTCTTCTGGGACGAGGATCGCAAGACCCGGCTCGAAGACCGGCTGGAAAAGCTAAAAGCCGTGACCTTCCATGCCAAGCTGGGCACGCTGTATGAGCGGGCGCAGCGCATTTCGGCCCTGGCGGCCGAGATCGCGCCACATGTTGGAGCTGACCCCAAGCTCGCGGCCCGCGCGGGCCTGCTGGCCAAGGCGGACCTAACCTGCGGCATGGTCGGCGAGTTCCCAGAGCTGCAAGGCATTATGGGCGGCTATTATGCGCGGGCGGAAGGCTTGCCCCCATCCCCGGCTTCGCCGGTACTTCCCCCTAAGGGGAAAGATTTAGGTCTTATCAATCCTCCCCCCTTGGGGGAGGGGGACCGCGAAGCGGTGGAGGGGGCCAACGCCATAGCCGACGCCATTAGTGATCATTATAAGCCGCAAGGACCGGGCGATACACTTCCTACAGGACAGGTCGGCGTTGCGGCCGCCTTGGCCGAGAAGTTGGATACGCTGGTCGGATTCTTTGCCATCGATGAAAAGCCTACAGGTTCTAAGGACCCGTTTGCTCTACGTCGTGCAGCCTTGGGCGTAATAAGGCTTTTGTCTGGCGAGGTCATGAATCTACGCGCGATCTGCCTAAATCATGCAAACCAGTATTTCGGAGCACACGATCCGAAGGCGACAATTGATGCGCTTATGGCGTTCTTCCTAGATCGCCTGGCTGTTGTCTTGCAAGATCAAGACGGATTTCAGCGAGAATGGATTGCAGCCGCGTTTGCAACGGTCGGTAAGACAGAGCTCCCCATTCACCGCCTAAGGGCGAAGGTTGCCGCCTTGAGTGCCTTTTTGGGCGGGTACAATGGCACAGTTTTGCTGGCTGGCTATCGGCGCGCAAACAAGCTCCTGAAGGATGAAGAAAAGGCTTCGGCCCTGCCAAATGGACCAGCTGAACGTTTAGCTGATGCGCCAGATGAGGAAGTTGCGTTGTTCGACGCGCTCAATGTGGTACGGCCGAAAGTCGAGTTGGCCTTAGCAAACGACTATTTCGAAGACGCTATGACCGCGCTTTCGGAACTCCGCGCGCCGGTTGACGCCTTCTTTGACAAGGTTTTCGTGAACGATCCTAATCGCGCTCTACGTGACAACAGGCTTCGGCTCCTGGCCTCGGTTCGGGCCACGATGGAGCAGGTTGCTGACTTCAACTTGATTAACGGGTGAGACTGACCATGGCGCATGAGACTGCAACCCTTACCCGCTGGGTGTATAGTTTTGGTGGTGGCAGCGCTGATGGCGATGCCAAGATGAAGGACCTCTTGGGTGGCAAGGGCGCCAATCTGGCTGAGATGAGCGCGCTTGGCCTGCCGGTGCCGCCGGGCTTTACGGTCACGACTGAGGCCTGCGTGCATTATTACAGCCAGGGCCAGACCTATCCGGCCGATCTGGCGCAGCAGGTCAAGGCTGGCCTGAAAAAGGTTGAGGCGATTACCGGCAAGGTGTTTGGCGATCCGGCCAATCCGCTCTTGGTCTCGGTCCGCTCAGGCGCGCGCGCCTCCATGCCCGGCATGATGGATACGGTGCTCAATCTGGGCCTGAATGATGCCACGGTTGAGGGCCTGGCCAGCCTGTCAGGGGATCGGCGTTTTGCGTTTGATTCCTATCGCCGCTTTATCCAGATGTATTCCAATGTGGTGCTCGATCTAGACCATCACATGTTCGAGGAAATCCTCGACGAGCATAAGGACCGGCTCGATGTCACGGTCGACACCGCCCTGACCGCCAGCGACTGGGAGGCCGTAGTCAAAGACTATAAGGCCGCCGTCGAGCGTGAGCTGGACAAGCCCTTCCCGCAAGACCCCGAAGCCCAGCTCTGGGGCGCGGTTGGGGCTGTGTTTGCCAGTTGGATGAATGAGCGGGCAAAATTCTATCGGCGTATGCATGACATTCCCGAAAGCTGGGGCACCGCGGTCAATATCCAGTCCATGGTGTTTGGCAATATGGGCGAGACCTCGGCCACGGGCGTGGCCTTTACCCGCAATCCGTCGACGGGTGAGGCCAGGCTCTATGGCGAATTTCTGATCAATGCCCAGGGCGAGGATGTGGTGGCGGGCATCCGGACGCCGCAAAGCCTGACCAAGATTGCCCGCGAGGAAATGGGAGAGAAGGCCCTGTCCATGGAAGAGGCCATGCCCGAGGTGTTTGGCCAGTTCAAATCCGTGGTCGAGCGGCTAGAGCGGCATTATCGCGACATGCAGGACATTGAGTTCACGGTCGAACGCGGCCAGCTTTATATGCTCCAGACCCGCAATGGCAAACGCACCGCCAAGGCGGCGCTGAAGATCGCGGTCGATATGGCCGCTGATGGCACCATTAGCCAGGACGAGGCGATTATGCGGGTTGAGCCTGCGGCCCTGGATCAGCTTCTGCACCCAACCATTGATCCAAGCGCCGTGCGTGATGTCGTGGCCCAAGGGCTTCCAGCCTCGCCCGGTGCTGCCACCGGCAAGATCGTGTTTGATTCCGAAGAGGCCGAGCGCCTTGGCAATGCTGGCGAGTCCGTCATCCTGGTCCGCGATGAGACCAGCCCCGAAGACATTCACGGCATGCATGCAGCCAGAGGCATAATCACCGCTCGCGGCGGTATGACCAGCCATGCGGCCGTGGTCGCGCGCGGCATGGGCCGGCCTTGCGTTTCGGGGGCTGGCGAATTGCAGATTGACCCCAAGGCCGGCGAATTCCGTTGCCGGGGCCGCAGCTTTAAGGCGGGTGAGATCATTACCATTGACGGCTCACGCGGCGAAATCTTGGCCGGATCGGTCAAGATGGTTGAGCCGGAACTGACTGGCGATTTCGCTACCCTAATGGTCTGGGCCGATAAGGTTCGGCGGCTCAAGGTCCGGGCTAATGCCGAGACGCCGCTTGATGCCCAGACCGCCCGCCAGTTTGGCGCAGAGGGTATTGGCCTTTGCCGCACTGAGCATATGTTCTTTGACGCTGACCGGATCGCCGCCGTGCGTGAAATGATCCTGGCCGATGACGAGGCGGGCCGTCGCCAAGCCCTGGCCAAGATCTTGCCGATGCAGCGCAATGATTTCACCCAGCTGTTTACGATTATGGCGGGCTTGCCGGTGACCATCCGCCTGCTCGATCCACCCCTGCATGAATTCTTGCCCCATAACGAAGAAGACGTGCGGGCCGTTGCGGAGTCCACGGGGCTAGATGCGCAAAAGCTGCTGCGCCGGGCTAAGGAATTGCAAGAAACCAATCCCATGCTCGGCCATCGCGGCTGCCGCCTCGGCATCTCCTATCCGGAAATCTATGAGATGCAGGTCCGGGCGATTATTGAGGCGGCTTGCGATGTTGCCAAGACCGCAACAGCGCCCGTGCCGGAAATCATGCACCCCTTGGTCGGCAAGGGCGAGGAAATGAATTATTTACGCAAACTCACCGACCGCACGGCCAAGGCGGTGATGGAAGAGCGCGGCGTCACCATCCAATACATGGTCGGCACCATGATCGAACTGCCGCGCGCCGCCATCCGGGCGGGCGATTTGGCCGAGACTGCTGAATTCTTTAGCTTTGGCACTAATGATCTGACCCAGACCACATTTGGCATTAGCCGCGATGACTGTAGCCGCTTCCTGGAAGCCTATCTGGCCAAGGGCATATTCGAGCGCGATCCGTTTGTGACCCTTGATCAGGAAGGCGTTGGCGACCTGATCAAGATTGCGACCGAGCGCGGCCGGGCGGTTAGGCCCGATGTTAAGCTGGGCATTTGCGGCGAACATGGCGGCGATCCGGCCTCGATCGCGTTTTGTGAGCGCGTTGGCCTAGATTACGTCTCCTGCTCGCCTTATCGCGTCCCGATCGCGCGTCTAGCAGCGGCGCAAGCGGCGCTAAGCCAGCGCTAAACTAATCCTTCCCTAATGGGGAGGGGGCTATTGCGAAGCCAAGCCCCCATCCCCGGCTTCGCCGGTACTTCCCCCAAGGGGGGAAGATTTAGAACAGATAAATCCTCCCCTTCAGGGGAAGGAGAACCGCGCAGCGGTGGAGGGGGCCTTTGGGCATGACGACGATAACAGCTAAACCAAGCCAGGCTCTGCCGCTCACCCACCTGGCCCTGGCCCTAGCGGTCGTCGCGGTCTGGGGCAGTAATTTTGCGGTGATCAAGGTGGCCTTGGCCCATCTGCCGCCGCTGCTATTTGCAAGCTTGCGGTTCTTTTTTGTCGCTTTTCCGGCGGTGTTTTTTATCAAAAGGCCCAATGTCGTCTGGTCGCGCCTTGCGACCTACGGGATCCTGATTGGGCTTGGCCAGTTTGGCATTCTCTATATCGCCATGAATGGCCAGATCGCGCCGGGCCTAGCCTCCTTGCTGATGCAGACCCAGGTCTTTTTCACCATTGGCCTGTCCATGGTGATTAGCGGCGAGCGGGTAAGGCCGTATCAGGTCATAGCCCTCTTGATCGCTGCCGCTGGGATTGGGGTGATTATTGCCCATGCCGATGCCAAGACCGTCACACCCCTTGGCCTGATCTTGACCTTTATCGCCTCTATGAGTTGGGCGGGCGGCAATATCACGGCCAGGCGCGATCCGGGCGCGGACATGTTGGGCTATGTCTGTTGGGCGAGCCTGTTTTCGATTCCGCCGCTTGTGATCTTGTCTCTGACCCTAGAGGGTTTGCCCGCTATGGTGCATGCGGTCCAGATCGCCGATGGTGCGACCTGGGCCGCGGTCGCCTGGCAATCGGTCGGCAATAGCCTGTTTGGCTATAGTGTCTGGGGCTGGCTCTTGGCCCGCCATCCAGCCGCATCCATCACGCCCATGGCCTTGCTGGTGCCGGTCTTTGGCATGCTGGCGGCCAATCTGGTGCTGGGCGAGGCCATGCCCACTTGGAAGCTGGCGGCAGCGGGCCTGGTCATGCTGGGCCTCGCTGTCAATGTGGCTTGGCCGACCCTGCGGCAGGGCCTAGCCCGCGCCGCCTAGGCCCGCTTGCGCACAAACACAGTGCCCGCCGAATAGCCTGCGCCAAAGCTGCAGATCAGGCCGGTCTCGCCCGCCTTAAAGCCGCTATTATGCAGATGGAAGGCGATGATCGATCCGGCCGAGGACGTATTGGCATATGTATCGAGCACAATGACGTTTTCTTCCGGGCTTGGATCACGGCCCAGGACCTTACGGCCAATCATGTCATTCATATTGATATTGGCCTGATGCAGCCAAAGTCGCTTAAGGGCCGACCGCTCCAGCCCAAGCTCTGCGGCATGGTCGACAATCATGTCGGCGACCATGGGCACCACATCCTTAAACACCTTGCGGCCCTGTTGGATAAAGAGCTTGTCGGGCGCGCCTATGCCCTCGGGCGCGGCATTGTTCAAAAAGCCGAAATTATTGCGGATATTGTTGGAAAACACCGTCTTTAGCCGCGTGCCGAGAATATCCCAGCCTCCGGGACCGGCCTGATCCTCGGCCTCGACAATCACAGCCGTGGCGACATCGCCAAAGATGAAATGGCTGTCGCGGTCCGTAAAGTTCAGATGGCCCGAACAGACTTCTGGATTGACCATCAAGACCGCCTTGGCTGAGCCCGAGGCGATGAAGTCAGCGGCGGTCTTGAGCCCAAATGTGGCCGAAGAGCAGGCGACATTCATGTCAAAGCCAAAGCCCTCAATGCCCAGGGCATTTTGAATCTCAACCGCCATGGCCGGATAGGCGCGCTGCATGTTCGAGCAGGCGCAAAGCACGGCGCCAATCTCGCTGACCGGCTTGCCCCAGGCTTCAATCGCCTGGCGTGCCGCGGCAACGGCCATTTCGGCGAGAAGGGATAAATCGTCATTAGACCGCTCAGGCAGGACGGGGCGCATGATCGCCGGGTCAATAATGCCGTCCTTATTCATGACAAAGCGCGACTGAATGCCCGAGGCCTTTTGCACAAATTCGGGCGAGGAGGGGGCTAGGGCCTCAACCTCACCCGCCGCGATCGCGTCAGCATTCGCGCGATTAAAGTTCTCAACATAGGTATTGAAGCTGGAGACCAGCTCATCATTGGAAATCGAATAGGGCGGGGTAAACAGGCCGGTCGCGGCAATAACAGCGTTTTTCAAAGGTCTCAGTCCTTGATGAATGTCATGAATCCATAACACGTTTGGTACCAAGCGCACAGGTTTGCGTCGCAAAAGTGACCCCTGCCCTAGATCGGGCAGCCGCGATCTTGACGCAGGCCCGGACACAGGGGAGTTTGAACGCCATAAGAATGGGGCAGGTATGACGGCGTTTTGGACACAGTTTGCAATTTCGTTTGCCGCCATAGGCTTGATGATCGCCCTGGCCGCCTGGGCCAAGATTGCACGGCCGCAGCCCGCCTTGACGCCCGATCAGGCGCGAAAATTGATCAGTCTTGATTTTTCAGGTCTTGATCTAGATCTCGTATGGATGGCAGATGATGGCCACGGCGCGATCGCAAGACGCGGCGATCAGGCCCTCTTGCTGTTTGCGGTTGGCGACAGCTATGCCACCCGCTGTGTGGCCTGGAGGACCCTGAGCCAAGTTGAGGCCAAGGCCGGTCAGGTGCGGCTGAATCTGAATGAATTTGACGCGCCCAAGGCGCAATTTGCCGTATCCGGGGCCTGGCCGCCCAGTGTTTTGCAAGGGGCCGCCTGATGCGTCCAAGCTTTGATCCGGTCACCTTGGCGGTGCCGCTGTTTATCCTGACGATTGTACTGGAAATTGTTCTGGCGCGGTTTGGCAAGGTCAAGGCGGTGTATGAGCCCAAAGACACGGCCATGTCACTCTTGATGGGGCTTGGGAGTTCGGTAGCGGGGCTATTGACCGGCGGTCTGATCTTGGCGGCGACGATCTGGGTCTATCAATACCGGCTATTCACCATCCCCATGAATGCCTGGTGGGCCTGGGTGGCGATCCTGTTTGCCGAGGACCTGGCCTATTATGGCTTTCACCGGTTCAGCTATGAGCGGCGGCTGTGGTGGGCGGCACATGTCAATCACCATTCCTCGCAGCACTATAATCTGGCCACGGCCCTGCGCCAAAGCTGGACCGGCGGCATTAATGGCGCCTGGGTCATGTGGCTGCCCCTATCCTTGCTCGGCTTTCCACCGGCCATGATTCTGATCCAGAAGGGCATTAGCCTTGTCTATCAGTTCTGGATCCATACAGAGGCGGTCAAACGTATGCCGGCCTGGTTTGAGGCCGTGTTCAATACCCCCTCGCACCACCGGGTGCACCATGCGCGCAATCCGCGCTATCTGGACCGGAATTATGGCGGCATATTGATCATCTGGGACAAGATGTTTGGCACGTTCCAGCCTGAGTTGGATGTGGAACCGGTGCGTTACGGTATTGTTAAAAACCTAGGCGGTTTCAATCTGTTGCGCGTGGCTTTTCACGAATGGGTTGGCATGGGGAAGGATCTGCTAAGCGCAAAATCTGTGCGTGAGGCGGCGGGCTATGTGTTTGGTGCGCCAGGCTGGAGCCCGGATGGCTCGCGCCAGACCTCAGACATGATCCGCAAGCAGTGGCAAGACACACAAACGGCGGAACCGGCCAAAACCGATCCCGCCGCTGTTTAGGCTTGTATCTTAAGACTTAGAAGGTCTTGCGGATCGTCACATAATACTGACGCGGTGCACCGACCATGTGAGCGCCCACGCCGCCCGTATTCATGGTGGAGAAGTATTGCTCGTCAGTCAGATTGGTAATATTGCCCTGAATTTCCAGGCCCTTGAGATAGGGGTTTTCCGACTTGAAGCGATAACCGCCGCTGAGTTCAGCAACCGTATAGGCATCCAAGAAATCAGTGGCCGCGATCTTGTAGGACCGACGGCTGGTATAAGAGGCACTTGCACGCGCAAACAGGGAACCATTATCATAGGCTAGTTCGGCGTGAGCGATCTTTTCAGGCGTATCTTGGGTCACCTTTCCCTTGATCTTGTCGGTTAGCTGACCGTCTGGGCCGAAGAGGTCATCATCATACTCAGAGCGGTTATAGGCAAACGAGCCAAAGGCTGACCAGTTTTCGGCGAAGCGGTAGGTCCCAATCGCCTCAATGCCCTTGGAACTGACCCCGCCGACATTGGCGAGAACGCTCGGACTACCAACAATTGCTGGACCGGTATCGCGGCTAAGGATGCGATTTTCGAACTTCACATTGTAAATCGCTACCGATCCCTCAAAGCCGTTATTGCGATAACGATAGCCGAGCTCGAAGGTTTTGGAGGTTTCGGGCTGGAGCTTACCCTTGATGGCTTCAAATCCAGCCTGGCTGGTCGAGAAGGGACCGGCTGTTCCGGCGCTAACGAAGGCGCGGACGTTTTGGGTATAGTCACCAAAGATTTCGCCCATTTCCGCAAGATCATAATTGAACCCGATTTGGGGCAAAAAGCCTTCGTCAACCTTGATCGAACCGACGGCATTGCTACCGGCGACGCGATTGGCCTTGTTCTCAACCTTTACCGTCTTAAAGCCGAAATTGACCTTCAAGGCATCCGAAACCTTCCAAGTATCCTGTAGGTGCAGATTGGTGGTCTGGGTGTTGAAGAAATATTCCCACTGGGTAAAGAAGGGGTTGGATTGGAATTTCAGGCTGTCACGACCGGGTTTGTCGAGGCCGAGGCCATAATAGCGACGTGCCTGATGGAAATCGTTGTTTTCCGTCCAGACTCCGCCTTCGACCGTGTGTGCACCGATGACATAGGTCAGGCTAGCGACAATACCGTTCCGATCGATGTTGTATTCCGTGGTCCGTTCCGAAATTGGCGCGCCACCGGGGCTGGCAACGACAGGCGTATACCAGGTGCCCATGCCCTTATTGCTGTGGCGATAAAAGGTCGCCTTGGCCGATAGGGTCTTGGTAATTTCCCAATCCCCTTTAAGCGCAACCAAGGCATCTTTTCGAAGGCCAGAGGCGTCGAAATAGACATCATCGGGGCTCGTATAAGGTGCAGGATAGGTAAGGCCAAGTTCTGGCTTCAAGACAGCAAATGGGTTTGCTGCATAAAATTTATCAAGACCAACCTCTTGGACTTTCCTGTTGTTCCGGACGTACGCGATTTTCTTTGCCGTTTCCCAGTCATTGGAGATGTTATCGACCTTATAGCTCGTACGATTTATCAAATCTTGCCACACGTCTTGATAGTCATTTTCCGCGCGATCAGACAGATTAACCAGGGCAGTCAAGTTTACTGGGCCAACGGGCTGAACATATTTGAAATTGATCTGTTCTTGAAGCTGGCGGCCATAGCCCTTCCACTTATCGGACTGTTGATTGACATAGGCCAGATAGCCCTTGCCACCCAAGACGGTTTCGCCGGAGTCAATCCGGGCAAAAGCGCGGGTCATGCTGGCGCTACCGCCGGTGACTGCTGCAACGCCACCAAACGTGTCGGAGGGCTTGTCAGAATAGAACTTGATGGTACCGCCGAGATTATTGCTCGACGCGGTTTCCAAGGTGCCTGCGCCTTGGGACAGCTCAGTCTTGCCGATCATTTCATTAATGATGGCGCGGCTGATATGCATGCCGTTATGGTTACCATAGGACATGTCGCCCAAGGGTATATCATCCAGGGTAAAGCCAAGCTGGTTCTGGTTGAAGCCGCGCACACTGATGCGCACCGCCCATTCATAAGCACCAAATGCATCGGCGGATTGGAAGTTCACGCCCGGCAGCTTGGACAAGATCTTGATGGGGCTGGTGCCCGGTGCGGCGGCCAAAATGTCCACCGCCTGAATGGTTTGAACCTGGCGGGTTTCGCCGCGGCCCATGACCACGATTTCGTCTATACCGTCCGAACTGGTGGCAGCCGTTTCGGCAGCAGCCTCAGCGGCCATGGCGGGTGCAGCCAGACACAAGGCGAGGGCAGAGGCCCCCACAAGCAATTGCAATCTCATTCGTCTATCCCCTTTTTCAATCCCCCTAAATTGACGATTCAGGGTGGTAAAACGGAGTTAGCGGCCTTAGGTAACGGTATTGTCCCATTTTTATGACAGTTTTAAAATGATAGCAGGCGTTTCAACTGCGAGTGTTGTGCTCCAGACATGCAAACGGCGGGGCCCGTTTTCACAGACCCCGCCGCCGCCGACTTCGTTAACAGCCTAGAACTGCTTACGGATCGTCACATAGGCCTGACGCGGAGCGCCAACCATGTGATAGCCACCGCCGCCGCTATTGGCCGTCGAGAAATACTGCTCGTCGGTCAAGTTGGTGACATTGGCCTGGATTTCCAGACCCTTCAGATAGGGGTTTTCCGACTTGAAGCGGTAACCACCGCTCAATTCAGCAACCGTATAGGCATCAAGGAAGTCCGTGGCAGCAATCGTATAGGACCGCTTGCCCGTATAGGACGCACCGACCCGGCCGAACAATTGGCCATCATCATAGGCCAGTTCGATATGGGCGATGTTTTCTGGCGTATCTTGGGTAACCTTACCCTTGATGTGGTCAGAAACGGTCAGGTCTGGATTGAGGATGTCGTCGTCATACTTGGAGCTGTT